>OMPZ01000056.1 GCA_900313125.1 uncultured Eubacteriales bacterium
TCTCTCGGAACGATAGAATCGACAAAGCCGTGCTCGAGAAGGAACTCTGCGCTCTGGAAATTGTCGGGGAGCTTCGACTTCGTTGTCTGCTCAACTACGCGTCTGCCGGCAAAGCCGACGAGTGCTTTCGGCTCGGCGAGAATGATGTCGCCCTGCATCGCGAATGACGCCGTACAGCCGCCCGTAGTCGGGTCGGTGAGAACGGTGATGTAGAGATTGCCTGCCGTTGAATGACGCTTTACCGCGCCGCTGACCTTAGCCATCTGCATAAGGGAGATTATGCCCTCCTGCATTCTCGCGCCGCCGGACGCCGTAAAGCCGATAACGGGCAGGCTGTTTTTCTCGGCGTACTCAAAGATAGACGTGATCTTTTCGCCGAGGACGGAGCCCATGCTCGCCATCATGAATCTTGAGTCCATTACGAAGAAGGCGAACTCTCTGCCGCCTATCTTCGCCGTACCGACAACGACAGCGTCCTTCTCGCCCGTTGTCCTGCGCGACTTTTCGAGCTTTTCGGAATATCCGGGGAACTCGAGGAAATCGCGGCTCTCGTAGTCGTCAAACATAAACTTGACCGATTTCTTGTCGGCAAGCCACTTTATTCTTTCCTGACCGCCCATACGGAAATACTTGCCGCACTTCGGGCAGACCATGTTGTTTCTCAGCAGTTGGTGCTTGCTGAACTCGCCGTTGCAGCTTTTGCAGACAAGGTTCACATTTTCGGTATGCTTTATCAGCGAATCTATGTCTGTCGGCTGCTGACCGGTGAGATTCTTCAAAAAGCTTGTAAATACATTAGCCATTTATTCAGTCTCTTCTCTCTGTGATATAGTACGGTCGATAGATATATCTGTTGAACGGTTATTTTATGAGCGCGAAGGAAAAGCTTGCGCTGACGCAGAGCTTGCCGTTTACGCTCGCCTTGCCCTCGGCGAAATAGAACGCGCCCTTATTGCGGGTGATCCTGCATTCCGTCTCGATGGTGTCGCCGGGGAGCACCTTGTTTTTGAACTTCACCTTGTCAAGTCCGGTGAAATAAGGCGTTGCGCCGTCTGCCTGCTCCGCGAGAAGAACGCAGCTCGACTGCGCCATTATCTCGCAGAGGATAACGCCGGGAACTACCGGGTTGCCCGGAAAATGCCCCTTGAGAAACCACTCGTCGCCCGTGATATGCTTTTTGCCGTAGGCTACGCCGTCGATGACCTCAGCCTCGTCGATAAGCAGCATATTGTCGCGGTGAGGGATTATCTGCTTGATCTCTTCTATATTCATTGATCCTCTCTCCCCTTACAGCGTATTACTTTACCGCCTTGAAAGCAAGGCAGGCGTTGTGTCCGCCAAAGCCGAGGTTTGTCGAGAGCGCAAGCTCGATCGGCGTTTCAACGGCTGTGTTCGGCGTGTAGTCGAGGTCGCACTCCTCGTCCTTTTCAAGAAGGTTGATCGTAGGCGGAACGATGCCCGTTCTAAGCGCGTCGATAGCCGTAATAGCTTCGATCGTGCCGGCTGCGCCGAGCATATGGCCCGTCATAGACTTCGTCGAGCTGATGTGCAGCTTGTACGCGTCCTCCTTGAATACGTTTTTGAATGTATTCGTCTCGGTAAGATCGTTGAGGTGTGTACCCGTTCCGTGAGCGTTGATGTAAATTTTGTCGGCTGCCGGGACTTCGATGTCCTTCATCGCTTCTCTTACAGCCTGAGCCGTACTTTCGGCCGACGGGTCGGGCGACGTGATGTGATAAGCGTCGTTCGTCGAGCCGTAGCCCACAATCTCGGCGTAGATCTGCGCTCCTCTGTTTACGGCGTGCTCGTACTCCTCAAGTATCATGACAGCCGCGCCCTCGCCCATTACAAAGCCGAGACGTCTCTTGTCAAACGGCAGCGACGCCGTGTCTTTCGTTTCGGCGGTCGAAAGCGCCTTGCACTGACCGAAGCCTGCGACTGCGAGCGGATGGATAGCCGCTTCGCTGCCACCGCAGATCATAGCGTCCGCGTAGCCGTGCTTTATCGCTCTGTACGCTTCGCCGACAGCCGTTGCGCCCGTAGCGCAGGCGGTCGAAAGCGACATATTCGTACCCTTCGCTCCGAAGGTGATAGCGAGGTTTCCTGCCGCGATGTTGTAGATCATCTTAGGAATAAAAAGCGGAGATACTCTTCTTGCGCCCTTGTTGAGGAACGTCTCGTGCTCCGCCGCGAACGTTTCAAAACCGCCTACGCCCGAGCCGAAAATAACTCCGAAACGGTACGGGTCAACCTTGCCGGTGATGCCGCTGTCGTTTACGGCTTCTGTTGCCGCATAGACCGCGTACTGCGCGAAAAGATCCATTTTCCTGAGAGCCGCCTTGTCGATGACTCCCGCGAGGTCGGCGTTCTTTACCTCGCCCGCAAATTTATGCTTTGACTCCGACACGTCGAAATGTGTTATCATGTCGATGCCGTTGACGCCCTTCTTTATATTTTCGAGGTATTCCTTGACGCTGTTGCCCACCGGAGTGAGCGCGCCCATACCCGTAACAACTACTCTGTTCATCAATATTACTCCCTTGTTCAAAACGCGCCGCGAGAGGACGCTTCGTCAAAACGCGGTGCGTTCGGTTTTCATAAGCAATTGACCGCAGCTTTTACGGTCACATTGCAAGACCGCCGTCCACGCGAATGACCTCGCCCGTAATGTACGAGGACTCGTCGGAACAGAGGAACGCGATGGCGTTTGCCACGTCCTCGGGTCTGCCGCCCTTCTTCATGGGGATAGACTGTGTGAACTGCTCCTTCACCTTGTCGCTGAGAGCGTTCGTCATATCGGTCATGATGTAGCCCGGAGCTACGGCGTTGACCGTTACTCCTCTGCCCGCAAGCTCCTTCGCCGCGGACTTCGTAAGACCTACAACGCCCGCCTTCGACGCGGAGTAGTTAGCCTGACCGGCGTTGCCCGTAAGACCTACCACGGAGGACACGTTGACTATCCTGCCCGCTCTCTTCTTCATGAAGTGAGTGTAAAGGTGCTTTATCATATTGAAAGTGCCCTTGAGGTTGACGCTGATAACGGCGTCAAAATCGGCGTCGCTCATTTTGAGCATGAGCTTGTCGCGGACTATGCCTGCGTTGTTTACGAGAATGTCAACGCCTCCGAAGTCCACGATGATCTTGTCAACAGTTTCCTTCGACTTCTCGAAATCGGAAACGTCGCAGCGGTAGAACGCTGTTTTTACTCCGTAGCTCTCGGCGAGCTTTGCAGCGGACGCAGTACCGTCCTCGTCGCCGCAGTAGTCAACGACCGCGATATTCGCGCCGCAGGACGCGAGCTTTTCGGCAACGGAGAAGCCGATGCCCCTTGCCGCGCCCGTGATGAGAGCCGTTTTATTTTCAAAGTTGTAACTCATTGTGTTCCCTCCGTTATCAAAGGCTGAGCGCGTCGAGCGTAGCCTTATCTTCTACATTGAAAACGCTTACGCCGCCGTTTATCTTTTTGATAAGACCCGAAAGCGTCTTGCCGGGACCGACCTCGATGAAGGTGTCAACGCCCTCAGCGATGAGGTTCTCGACTATCGTCTGCCACCTCACCGGGTTCTCCGTCTGAGCGACGAGCTGCGCTTTGCAATCGCCCTCGTAGGGCTTTGCCGTATAGTTGCTGTAGACCGGCATTGCAGGCGCATTTAACTCGATATCCTTAACGTACTGCGCAAGACCGACAGCCGCCGAGTGCATGAACGGCGAATGGAACGCGCCGCTTACGGCGAGCTTTACGCCTCTGCCCTTCTCCGCCTTGGCAGCTTCGACTACCTTGTCGGCGTTTTCCGGCGTTGTGGCAACGACCGTCTGTGCGGGACCGTTGTAGTTCACGGGGTATGTATCCTCAAAGCGCGAAGCGATCTCCTCTACCTTTTCGGGCGGGAGCTTCACAACGGCTACCATAGTGCCTTCTTTTTCAAGCGACGCCTTGTCCATAAGCTCTGCGCGTGTTTGTACGAGTTTGAACGCGTCCTCGTAGGAGAGCATTCCCGAAAAGCCGAGCGCCGCGATCTCGCCGAGCGAAAAGCCCGCGATATAGTCGGGCGTGATGCCCTTTTCCTTGACTGCCTCCGCTGCCGCGAGGTCAACCGCCATTACGCACGGCTGAGTGTTGCAGGTCCTCGAAAGCGTTTCCTTGTCGCCCTCGAAGCACTGCGCCGACGTTCCGGGGCGGACAGAATCCGCGGTCTCAAAAACACTCTTTGCGGCGGGCGAGCACTCATAAAGCTCCTTGCCCATGCCTGTGTACTGCGCGCCCTGACCCGAAAAAACAAATGCTATCTTACCCATTTTGAAGCACCTCCCAAAAGCTCCTCCGCCTGTGTGAAGATCTCTTCGATGATCTCTGCGGCGGGCTGTTCCTTGCTGACCATGCCGGATATCTGACCGGCAAGCAGACAGCCGTTCTTCGCGTCGCCCTCAACGGCCGCCTTTCTCAGCGCGCCTATGCCGAGATTTGCAACGCTCCCAGCCGTCGCTTCGGGAGCGTACTCCTCCTTGAGGAAGTTTCTTGTAAACGTATTCTTTATACTGCGGCAGGTGTTTCCGCCGAAACGGCGTCCTGTCGTTGTTGTCGAGATGTCGGTCGCCTTGAGAACAGCGTCCTTGTAGTTCTGATGAACGCCGCACTCATTCGCCACGAGAAAGCGTGTGCCGAGCTGAACGCCGCACGCGCCGAGCATGAACGCCGCCGCAACTCCTCTGCCGTCGGCGATGCCGCCCGCTGCGATAACGGGAATGCTCACCGCGTCAACTACCTGCGGCACGAGTGCGATAGTCGTAAGCTCGCCGATATGTCCGCCTGACTCCTGACCCTCCGCAACTACGGCTGCCGCTCCGCAGCGCTCCATTTTCTTAGCCATGGAAACGGAAGCGATCACCGGGATCACCTTTATACCCGCTTCTATCCACATATCCATAAATTTCGCGGGACTGCCCGCGCCGGTCGTGACTACGGGAACCTTTTCCTCAGCCACTACCTTTGCTACCTCCTCGGCGTGAGGGCTTTGCAGCATGATGTTCACGCCGAAGGGCTTGTCTGTCGAGGACTTTGCGATGGCTATCTGCTCGCGCAGATAATCGCTGCCTGCGTTCATTGCCGAAATAATGCCCAGACCGCCGCCGTTTGAAACAGCAGCCGCAAGCTTGCCGTCAGCTATCCAAGCCATACCGCCCTGAAAGATCGGGTACTTTATGCCGATAGCGTCACAAATAGGGGAATTTATCATTTTAAATTACCTCACTTGATCTATGTATATACGACCACGAGCCGTTCGGCTCTATAATTATCGTGTTAGTTAAATTTTTAACGAACGGAGTTAAAATAAAAAATCGCTCCGCCTGCGCCCCGGTCTGTTCCCCGGAGCGCCGGCGGCAAACGGCCGGTCAATTAGCCGACCTTCTTCTCTACTGCAGCAACGAGGTCTGCAACTGTCTTCATCGACGGGTCTGCTTCGAACTCGATCTCGAACTCGTCTTCGATATCCATTGCGATCTCTGTGATATCGAGGGAATCAATGCTGAGATCCTCGAATTTTGTATCCTCTTTGACCTCGGATACGTCGCAGTCGATCTTGTCTGCGATCATCTGTGCGATCTTCTCAAATACCATGACTTAAACTCCTTTGTATTTATTTGCATTTTCATGCAGTCCGGGAATTTCTCGATCTTCGCCGAGCTGTCGTCCGGCAAAAGCTTCATAAATTTCCCATTATATATTAACAATAATCCGGCTGTTTTTCAACCCCGATAATGTTAATTTTCTTTTAATAATGACCGTTGGTCATATAAACTTACCACTCAAAGATAACAGCGCCGCTTGAAAGTCCGCCGCCGAAGGCTGTGAGCAGGATCTTGTCGCCCTTTTTGAGCAGACCGTTTCTGTTCATCTCGTCGAGAGCGATCGGGATGCTTGCGCCCGATACGTTGCCGAAACGCTCGATATTGACGTACCACTTCTCCCTCGCGATGCCTGATTTCGGCTGAGCGAAGTCGATGATCCTCTTGTTTGCCTGGTGAGGGATAACAACGTCGATGTCGTCTGCGGAAAGTCCTGTCTTTTCAAGCAGCTCCTTTACGTCGTGAGCAATCGAGTTTACGGCGAACTTGAACGTAGCCTGTCCGTTCATGAAAAGGAACGGGTGCTTTTGCTCGACCTTGTAGAAAGGCGAGATACCGTCGCGCGCCGGGATATCTATCACGTCGTCGCCGCCCTTTGTGTGGATAACGGAATCGTAGAAGCCCTCCTCGGTCGCTTCAAGCACAACGCTCGCCGCGCCGTCGCCGAAGATAACACAGGTGCTTCTGTCGTTCCAGTCGAGCAGCTTGCTCATTCTCTCCGCGCAGACAACGAGCACCTTCTTCGCTCTGCGGCGCTCGATGTAGCCCATTGCCGTCTCGACCGCGAAAAGGAAGCCTGCGCACGCCGCGCTGACGTCGAACGCCATGCAGTCCGCGCCGATGCGGTTCTGTATCATGCACGCAAGGTTCGGGCACACGGAATCCGCCGAGATGGTAGCCGCAACGATAAGGTCGATGTCGCTGCCCTGTACCCCCGCGTTTTCAAGAGCTCTGTTTGCCGCTGCAAGACCCATATCGAGCGTAGTCTCGTTAATGCTGACATGGCGCTCCTTGATGCCTACTCTTTTTGATATCCACTCGTCGGAGGTCTCTACGATCTTCGCGAGGTCATCATTCGTTACAACGTTGTCGGGAACGTAGCTGCCTGTTCCCAAGATCTTAAAATTCATTATTAACGCTCCTTGTTTGTTAGCCGCAAGCTGCCGGCCGTATGTTGTGGAACGGCAGAGCCTTCTGCCGTCAGATAATGTCAAACCGCCCGTAAATATCTGCTGTATATACGGGCGATCGTATGCAGAATTATCGTCACTATTCTATTAGTGTATTTTTGGATATAAAGGTTACAGCTTTTCTCAAAAAAACCATATTTTTAAATTACTTCGTAAGCTCCCTGTATATCTCGTTTTTCTTTAGCCCCGAAGCCTTAGCCGCCTGCTTTGCGGCGTCCGACGCGGAAGAGCCTTCCGCAATAAACTCGTTTGCAAGCTGCACCGCCTGTTCAAGCGTAAGCTGCTCGCGCTCCTCCTCGCTCTTGCCTTCGATTATCAGAACGATCTCGCCCTTGATACCTCCGTCGGCGTATTTTTCCGCCGCGTCTTTAAGCGTAGTTCTGACGACCTCCTCATGTATCTTCGTAAGCTCGCGGACTATCGAGATGCGCCTGTCGCCGAACGTCTTGTACATATCGGCAAGCGTATTTGACAGCTTATGCGGCGCTTCGTAGAAGATCATCGTGCGCTTTTCGTCTTTGAGAGAGTCAAGATGGTCAAAGCGGCTTTTTTTCGTCACGCTGAGAAAGCCCTCGAACGTGAACCGCCCCGTCGGCAGACCCGATATCGCAAGCGCCGACACAGCCGCGCTCGCGCCCGGCACGACCGCAACGGTGATACCGCGCTCGGCGCACTGCGCAACAAGCAGCTCGCCCGGGTCGGAGATGCAGGGCATTCCGGCGTCGGTAACTATAGCGCAGTTTTCTCCCGACTCTATCCTGTCGCAGATAACGTCGCCGCGTTCGCGCTTGTTGTGCTCGTAGTAGCTTATCATCGGCTTTTTGATGCCGAGGTGATTGAGTATCTTCAATGTAACGCGCGTGTCCTCCGCCGCGATGAAATCAACGCTTTCGAGTGTCTCGGCAGCTCTCGGAGAAAGGTCGCCGAGGTTGCCTATCGGCGTTCCGACAACGTAAAGTATGCCGCTCATAAATGCCCCTCCTTGTAGTCGCCGTAAATGTCTATCATCTCCTGCGAGAAATTGAAATTGTCGTCCTCTATCAGGAGCGTCGGCAGCATCACAAGTCCGCCGCTGCGCGCGCCGCGCTTGCCCTCGACGAGAAACAGCTTTGCCGCCTTGCCGCGGCGCTGCTCGACAAACCGCAGGCGTTTCGGCTCGATCCCGGCGTTCCTCATGGAAAGCAGAACGTCGGTCAGCCTTTCGGGACGCTGACAAACGCAAAGCCTGCCGCCGAATCGCAGCAGGTCTGACGCCGCTTTTGTTATATCGTCGATAGTACACTCCGTTTCGTGGCGTGCGATGCGCTTTTGCATATCGTCGTTGACGACGCCCCCGCCGCCTATCTTATACGGCGGATTCATCGCGATCATATCGTAAAAGCCGAACTGCGCCTTGCCCTTGAGATCCTTCAGGTCGGCGTTTATCACAGTGATCCTGCCGCCGAGTCCGTTCATCTCAACGCTGCGCTGCATCATCTCTGCGGCGGGCTGCTGTATCTCCACGGACGTCACGCTTTTCGGCGGAGTGTTTCTGCACCAGATAAGACTTATCGCGCCGCAGCCCGCGCCGAACTCCATGACGTTCTCGTGCTTTTTCGGCGCGGCGAAATCCGCAAGAAGTACGGTGTCGGTAGAAAAGTGGTTTTCATTCGACACTATTACCGAAATGCCTGCGCCGAGCGGCTCGATATGCTCGCCCTCTCGCAGCACGATATCCTCAGCGCACATAGATATTGTTTCCCTTGCTGTCGATCGCGACGATGAGCGGCATATCCTCGACCTCGTAGCGGTAGATGGCTTCTGTGCCGAGATCCTCGTAGCAGATCATATCGACCTTCTTTATGCTCTTCGCTATCAGCGCAGCAGCACCACCCACGGCGATCAGGTAGACCGCGTTGTTTTTTATCATCGAGTCAATGACGGGCTGCGTTCTCGCGCCCTTGCCGACCATCACCTTCAGTCCGAGGTCAAGCAGCGAAGGCGCGTACTTGTCCATTCTGTATGACGAGGTAGGCCCGCACGGACCTATCACATAGCCCGGCTTTGCGGGAGCCGCGCCAACATAATAGATCGTCTGACCCTTCACGTCAACGGGCAGCTCTTTGCCCTGCTGCAGCAGGTCGTACATTCTTTTATGCGCCGCGTCGCGCGCCGTATAAAGATAGCCGGTCGCGAGCACTCTGTCGCCACATTTGAGGGCAGCGAGCTGCTCGTCGGTTATCGGAAAATTTATTTTCTTCATTATTATTCCCTCTGGATAAGAAATTATCGGCTGCCGAGCTTTCGCGCCGCGACGGTCAGCCGCTGAGAATCCTCTCGGGGCTGACAGAATGTCGTGTCGTCGTAAACGGCAAGCGTTTCAAAGCCGCAGTCCGACAGCATCTTTTTGATATCCTCAGTCGGATACGCAAACTCACGAAAGCTCTCGCTCTCGCGGATATATTTGCCGCCGACCGGCTCGAAAAAGTCAAGCTCGATCTTGACGGAGCAGTCGCTTTCGCGAAATGTATTCTGCCACACGAGGTAGACCTCGTCGGTGTCGTAAACGAACGTATTGTTTCCGAGCACCTCGCGGTGCTTGTACGGCGTGTTGACGTCAAACACGAAAAGTCCGCCCGCGCTCATATAGCGCGAAACTCTTTCAAACGCCGTTCTAAGTTCCCGCTCGCCCTGAAGGTGGCTCAGGCTGTCGAGCGTACAGACGCAGGCGTCGATCTCGCCCCAAAGCTCGAGCGACTGCATTTTCTGCCGGATAAACATGATGTCGAGCTGCTCGTCGTACGCCTTTTCCTGCGCCATCGTCAGCATATCGGCGGATGCGTCAGCGCCGAAGATATCATAGCCGCGTTTTTTCAGCTCTATCGTCAGCGTACCCGTTCCGCAGGCAAGGTCGAGCACCGTTTCCGGCTCGCAGCCGAATTTATCGAAAATTTCGCAGATATAGTCAGCCTTCTGCCGGTAATCGACGTTTCTCGTCAGCCCGTCGTAAAACGCGGCAAAAACACCGTAAGCCATCAGTCGTTCTCCTTGCCCTCAAGCTCTCTGAGCCTGTCGAACACGAGCGAATAGCCCTCGCAGCTTGTGTAGTTTAGCGAACGGTTGACGCGGCTTATCGTAGCCGTTGACGCGCTCGTTTTTGCAACTATCTCGCTGTAGACCGTATTTTCGCTCAGCAGCTTTGCGACCATAAGGCGGCGCGACATCGCGTTAAGCTCGGGAACTGTACACAGGTCCTCAAAAAAGCGGCGGCACTCCTCAACGGTCTGCAAGGTCGTTATAGCCTTGAACAGGTAATTCAGGTTCTCTTCGTCCATTTTTGCGTTCATAATTTGATCTCCTTTTGCCCGAATCATCTCTCGGGAAACATTGCCTGTCGTTTTTATACTTTAAAACGATATTTATATTTAGATTTTATCACAAACTAAAGCAAAAGTAAAGGATTAATTCTGCATAAACAAGTTCCCTTTTTTCAATTACGCGGTTTTACTTTGGTTTAAGGCACAACTTATGTCCCGCGCGGCTCGGCTTGCCCGGCAAGCCTACTGCATTTATGGCGTGGGGCGATCGCTATGCTTTTGACAACCTAAAAACGGATTATAACCAACGGTACAGTATGCCGTGGCAGACGTTGCCAAAGGCAACAATATCGACCCGACTCGGCAGCGGAGCCCCACAGGCATTTTCCGTCGTACTTCAGAGGTAAAATAACATCTGTTCCGAATCTTAACAAAGTAGGCGCATTGGATGCGCCGAGCCGCGCGGCGAAGAAGCCGTGCTTTAGCGAAGTAAAACCGCGCAATTGCCCGCCCCCGGACTTTATCGGCAAAACATTATTTGCTCCGCACCTTAAACAAAGTAGGCACGCCGGGCGTGCCGACCCGCGCGGCGAAGAAGCCGTGTCTTAGACTACCTAAAAACGCGCAATCAAAAATCCCTTTCCGCGAGGGCAGAAAGGGAGCTTTGAACAAATGATTTTTAATTATTTTACGTCGTTGACCTTCCAGAGCTCTTCGGCATACTGGAGGATAGTTCTGTCGGAGCTGAATTTGCCTGCGTTTGCAACGTTCATGAGACACTTCTTGCCCCAAGCCTGTCTGTCCTCATAATCTGCGTTAGCCTTGATCTTCGTCTCAACATAGGACGGAAGGTCGAGCAGAATGAAGTAGTGGTCGGGATCATGCCATGCAGCGCCGTTGATGAGCGAGTTGTGGAGCTCTGCGAAGCTGCCTTCGCCCTGTCTGCCGCCGTCGGAGAATGTGCCGTCTACGAGCGTGTCGATGACCTTCTTGATCTCCGGGTTCTCTTCGTAGATCTTTCTGGAGCTGTAGGTCTTCTGAGCCTTGAGCGCCTCGATCTCTTCTACCTTAGCGCCGAAGATGTACTCGTTCTCGTCGCCTGCTTCCTGTGCGATCTCAACGTTAGCGCCGTCGAGCGTACCGAGTGTTACCGCGCCGTTGAGCATGAACTTCATGTTGGAAGTACCGGAAGCCTCTGTACCTGCCGTGGAGATCTGCTCGGAGAAGTCTGCTGCCGTAACGATCTTCTCGGCGTAGGATACGTTGTAGTTCTGAACGAATACGACCTTGATCTTGTCGTTGACATCGGGATCGTTGTTAACGAGCTTAGCGATCTCGTTGATGTACTTGATGATAGCCTTAGCTCTTGCGTAGCCCGGAGCTGCCTTTGCGCCGAAGATGAACGCTGTCGGATGCCAGTCCGGGAGCTCGCCCTTCTTGAGCTTGAAGTAGATATCCATGATTGAGAAAGCATTGAGAAGCTGTCTCTTGTACTCGTGGAGTCTCTTTACCTGAATATCAAAGATAGCGTCGGGGTTGAGGTCAACACCCTCGTGCTTGCTGATGTACTCTGCGAGCTGACGCTTTTTCTCGTGCTTGATCGCGTTGAAACGGTTGATCGTCTCGGGAGTGATCTTTTTCTCAAGCTTCTTGAGCTCGTCAAGATTCCTAAGGTAAGCGTCGCTGCCGATAGCGTCTGTGAGCAGGTCGCAAAGCTCGGGGTTGCAAAGACCGAGCCAACGGCGCTGTGTGATACCGTTCGTCTTGTTCTGGAAACGCTCGGGGTACATCTTGTACCAATCCTTGAGCGTGTCCGCCTTGAGGATCTCAGTATGGATCTGAGCAACGCCGTTCGTGTAGCTCGACGCATAAACTGCCATTCTCGCCATGTGAACTACGCCGCCGTCGATGATCCTCATTCTTGAGATGTCGCACTTCGGGCCGAGATCCTTCTCGAGTCTTGCGGCGATCTTCTCGATGATAGCGTAAACCTCGGGGATAACGGATCTCATGAGGTCGATGTTCCACTTCTCGAGAGCCTCTGCCATTACGGTGTGGTTCGTGTAGGAGAAGGTCTTCTGAGCGATCTTGAACGCCTCTTCAAATGTAAGACCGTCCTGCATGAACAGTCTGATAAGCTCGGGAACGGAAACTACCGGGTGTGTATCGTTGAGCTGGATAGCCGTTTCCTCTGCGAACTTGTTGTAGTTGTCGCCGTACTTCTTCTTGTACTTCTTGATGATATCCTGAAGCGAAGCGGAGCAGAAGAAATACTGCTGCTTCAGGCGGAGAACCTTACCCTCGTGACGGTTGTCGTTCGGGTAGAGGACGTTTGTGATATCCTCGGCGCGGTTCTTTTCAGCAACGGAGCCGGTGTAATCGAAGCTGTTGAACTTCAGGAAATCGAAGTTCTCCATCGCCTCTGCCTCCCAAAGGCGGAGAGTGTTGATGTTCTCCGTGCCGTAGCCGATGATAGCCATATCGTAAGGAACAGCCTTGACGACCTGATCGGCGAACTTAACGACAACAGTGTCTTCGTTTCTGCGGATGCACCACGGATCGCCGAAGCGCTGCCAGTCGTCCGCGGACTCGACCTGGAAGCCGTCTACGATGCTCTGCTTGAACAGACCGTACTTGTAGCGGATGCCGTAGCCGTCGAGCGGAACGTCGTGCGTAGCCGCGGAATCGAGGAAACAGGCAGCAAGTCTGCCGAGACCGCCGTTGCCGAGAGCCGCGTCGTCTATGTCCTCAAATACGTTGATGTCGATGCCCTTCTGAAGAAGCATTTCCTTGACATCATCAAGGATGCCGAGGCAGTACAGGTTGTTGTACATCATTCGTCCCATAAGGAACTCAGCCGAGAAATAATAAGCTCTTCTCTGGCTCGCGTGAACATTCTTAGCCTTTGTCCAGCGCTCGGAGATCTCACCCATTACTGCCTTGCCGAGCTCTTCGTGAAGCTCTTCTGTCGTAAGCTCCTCAACAGACTTGCAATAGTCTGTCTTTGCAGCAAGCTCCAGCTTTTCAAGGATCGGATTCTTCTCAGTATTTTCCATGTCTTCGTTTTCCTCCAGCCTGTCATACTTGACAGTTAATTCTCTGATCTTTTTAGCAAGACCGTTTGTCGCGTAATCTTTTCTGATACGCCACTCCCAGTTACCGCCGAGAGTAGACGGTGTATTCATTCTCGCCTCCGTGCCGAGACCGAGCAGATCCTGCATCTGAATGATCGCAGTGTCTGCAACGCTCTCATACGCGGTGCGGATGATGCCCCAGTTAAACGGCTCGTCGTCTGCCATCTTGCAGTATTCCTTTGCAAACTCGATGCAGTCCTTCTTAGCCGTATCAGCCCAGCCGATAAGCGTGTCGTTGTCGTGCGTGCCTGAATAAACGACGCAGTTGGGCGTGTATGTATGCGGAAGATAGTCGTTCTCCTCGTCGGAATCGAACGCAAACTCCAGCACCTTCATTCCCGGATAGCCGGAATCCTTGAGCAGCTTGATGACGCCGGGCGTCATAGTGCCGAGATCCTCCGCGATGATCGGGAGATCTCCCAGCTCCTTCCTCATAAGGTTGAAGAATTCAATGCCGGGACCTTCCTTCCAGGAGCCGTGGATCGCGTTCTCAGCCGGGAACGGGATAGCGTAGTAGCTGTCAAAGGCTCTGAAATGGTCGATCCTCGTGATGTCAAACAGCTCGCTCGCAGCCTTGATGCGCTCGAACCACCACTTGTACCCCGTCTTTTTGAGGTACTTCCAGTCGTAGATCGGGTTGCCCCAGAGCTGACCTGTCTCGGAGAAGTAATCCGGCGGACAGCCTGCAACGCACACCGGCTGCCTTTCCTCCGTGAGCCAGAAGACCTCGGGGTTAGCCCATGTGTCGGCGCTGTCCATCGCGACGTAGATCGGCATATCGCCGATGATCTCTATGCCGAGACCGTTTACATACGCTCTGAACTTCTCCCACTGCTGGTAGAACTTGAACTGAACGAACTTCCAGAAGGCGATCTCGCCTCTGAGAGAGGTTTTGTACTTTTTGATAGCCTCCGGGGTACGCAGGCGAATGCCTTCGTCCTCCCACTCCGTCCATGCCTTATTATCGAAATCACCTTTTACCGCCATGTAAAGCGAATAATTATCGAGCCAGCCCTTGTTCTTCGGCTTGTTGCACCAAGCCTTGAACTGCTTCTGCTCGGCTTCGCGCTCAGGCGACTTCTTCTTGAAATTCTTGAAAGCGATCCTGAGAACCTTGAAACGGTTGTTGTAGATCTTCTCGTAATCTACGTATTCGCTGTTGTCGCCCCAGTTGATGTTCTTGTAATCATTGGGCTTGAGCAGTCCTTCCTCACAAAGCGTATCGAGGTCGATGAGATAAGGGTTCCCGGCAAAAGTCGAGAACGACTGATACGGCGAATCACCGTAGCTGGTAGGACCTACCGGAAGTATCTGCCAATACTTCTGACCTGCTCCCTTCAAGAAATTTGCAAACTCGTAAGCGTCCTTTCCTATTGTGCCGATACCGCAGCGAGTAGGGAGAGAGGTGATGGGCATAAGTATACCCGCAGCTCTGGACATTTAATTCACACCTTTCGTTTTCCGCAGCAAGCTGTGCGGAGCTGTCTCTGTAATTTTGACAAGCAATAATTGCTTATTGCAAAACACGTGCAAGCACCCGCCTGATGAAAAGACCGATAAGGCGGCACTCGCCCATATAAGTGTATTTTAACATAAATCTTTGTGATAAGCAAGTGTTTAGAGCAAAATAAACGAAAAAATATTACAAAAACCGCAAATTTTATTATAGGGAGAACTCCGGACAGCCGCAGAACGGATCACCTCCGGCAAACAAGGCGGCAAATAATTAATGAAAACAGAGGGGCTGCTCAGAACTCAGAAGGTTTTGAGCAGCCCTAAAGGAAAATTTTATCGGAGTCGGTTTATCAGAACAGACCGGAGATAACCCCGTTTTCGTCAACGTCGATGCGCTCCGCTGCCGGTGATTTCGGCAGACCGGGCATTGTCATGATCGAGCCGGTGAGAGCGACAATGAAGCCTGCTCCGGCTGATATCCTCAGGTCGCGCACCGTTACGGTGAAGCCCTTCGGCGCGCCGAGCTTTGAAGGATCGTCGGAAAGGCTGTACTGCGTCTTCGCCATGCAGACGGGCAGACCGCCGCAGCCAAGCTCCTTTATCTTCGCAAGCTGCTTCTGCGCAGCAGCCGTGAACTGTACGCCGTCGCCGCCGTACACCTTGCGGACGATATCGGCGATCTTCTCCTCGAGCGGCTCGTCAAGCTCGTAGCTGAAGCGGAAATCGGGAGTCTCCTCCTCGCAGAGACGAACGACCTCCCTTGCAAGCTCCTCGCCGCCCTTTCCGCCGTCTGCCCAGACGGTCGAGAGACGGACGTTTACGCCAAGCTCGCGGCACTTGGAGATGATGAGGTCGATCTCCGCGTCCGTATCAGTCGGGAAGCGGTTGACCGCGACGACGGAGGGCAGACCGTACACGTCCTTGATGTTTGAAACGTGCTTGAGCAGGTTCGGGATACCGCGCTCCAGAGCGGCGAGATCCTCGTTTGCAAGCTCCGCCTTTGCCGCGCCTCCGTGCATTTTGAGCGCCCTTACCGTCGCGACGACGACGACCGCGGAAGGCGTAAGCCCTGCGTAGCGGCACTTGATATCGAGGAACTTCTCGGCTCCCAGGTCTGCGCCGAAGCCTGCCTCCGTGATCGCGTAATCGCCGAGCCTGAGAGCCATTTTCGTAGCCGTTACGGAGTTGCAGCCGTGCGCGATATTTGCGAACGGTCCGCCGTGAACGAGCGCCGGCGTGCCTTCGAGCGTCTGAACGAGATTCGGCTTCAAGGCGTCCTTGAGGAGAGCCGCCATCGCGCCGGCAGCCTTGATGTCGCCTGCGGTAACGGGCTTCTCGTCGTATGTATAGCCGACGATCAGGCGCGAAAGACGCTCCTTGAGGTCGGTCATGGAGGTTGCGAGGCAAAGCACAGCCATTACCTCGGAGGCTACCGTGATATCGTAGCCGTCCTCACGCGGAACGCCGTTGACTCTGCCGCCCAGACCGTCCGTCACAAAGCGGAGCTGGCGGTCGTTCATATCGACGCAGCGCTTCCAGGTGATCCTGCGCGGATCAATATTCAGCGCGTTGCCCTGATAAATGTGGTTGTCGAGCATAGCGGCAAGCAGGTTGTTCGCTGCTCCTATCGCGTGGAAGTCGCCCGTGAAGTGAAGGTTGATGTCCTCCATCGGAACGACCTGAGCGTAGCCGCCGCCGGCAGCGCCGCCCTTGATTCCGAACACCGGTCCGAGAGACGGCTCGCGCAGCGCTACAACTACGTTTTTGCCGATCCTGCGGAGACCGTCGGCGAGACCGATCGTCGTTGTCGTCTTTCCCTCGCCTGCCGGAGTCGGCGTTATCGCCGTAACGAGAACGAGCTTTCCGTTCGGTCTGCTGTTTTCCTTCAAAAGAGAGAGGTCGATCTTCGCCTTGTATTTGCCGTACTGTTCGAGATATTTGTCCTCAATGCCCGCGGTCTCGGCGATCTCTGTGATCCTCTTCATCTCGACCGACTGGGCGATCTCTATATCGCTTTTATACATGATATCCCCTCCGTAACTCTTACTTGAAATACTTCACGGCAGAGCGGAACATACCCATGTCGTACTTGCCGGGAACATTTTTGTAAAGACCGTCGCCGATACGCTCCGAGTGTCCCATCTTTCCGAATATCCTTCCGTCCGGCGAGGTGATGCCCTCGATCGCAAAGGCGGAATTGTTCGGGTTGAAGCGGACGTCGTTCGTCGCGCTGCCGGAGAAATCAACGTACTGAGTCGCGATCTGTCCGTTCTGAGCGAGGCGAAGTATCGTCGCGGTGTCGGCGAGGAAGCGTCCCTCACCGTGAGAGATTGCGACTGTGTAAACGTCGCCGACGTTCGTATCCATGAGCCACGGCGACTTGTTGGACGCGATCCTCGTGCGGACGAGCCTCGACTGGTGGCGTCCGATCGTGTTGTACGTAAGAGTCGGGCAGGAAGCGTCCGTGTCAATGATCTTTCCGTACGGCACGAGACCGAGCTTGACGAGCGCCTGGAAGCCGTTGCAGATGCCTGCCATCAGACCGTCGCGGCTTTCAAGCAGCCTTGTGACCTCCTCCCTGATGCGCGCGTTGCGGAAAAACGCCGTGATGAACTTGCCGGAGCCGTCCGGCTCGTCGCCGCCGGAGAAGCCGCCGGGGATAAAGATCATCTGAGACTCGGCGATGCGCGAAGCCACATACTCTACCGACTCGGAAATACCCTTTGCGGAGAGGTTGTTGATAACGATGATCTCCGGATCAGCGCCTGCGTCGCGAAGAGCCTTCGCCGTATCGAACTCGCAGTTTGTGCCGGGGAATACGGGGATAACGACCTTCGGCTTCGCCGTCTTGATAACGGGCGACGGGTAGCTCTTTGCAGGGCAGGAGAACGTCGGGATATCCTTCTTCTCCGTCTTGATGTTGCAGGGGTACACAGGCTCGAGCTTGCCCTCGTAGATATCAAGCAGCTCGGAAAGCTCTGCGCTCTCGCCGCGCAGCGTGATCCTGCCGTCGTCCGTCGTCGTTCCGAGGAGCGTTCCTACCTCGGAGCTGTCCGTCATTTCGAGGATAAACGAGCCGTAGCTGTAACCGAAGATATCGCTGATATCGGCATCATCCGCGAAAGCAAAGCCCACGCCGTTGCCGAACGCCATCTTCATTACCGCCTCTGCTGCGCCGCCGTACGTCGGAGTGTAAGCCGTTACAGCGCTGCCCTTGCGGAGGAGCGCCGTCACCTCGCCGAAAACCTTCTTGACGGACTCCGCCTTCGGCAGACCGCTGCCGTCGTATTCGGGCTTTATCATGACGACGCGGTGACCTGCTGCCTTGAATTCGTTGGAGACAATATTCTTCGTGCTGTCCGTCGTAACGGCGAAGGAAACGAGCGTCGGCGGAACGTCGAGGTCCTCAAACGAGCCGGACATGGAGTCCTTGCCGCCGATCGAGCCGCACTCGAAATCGAGCTGAGCCTTCAATGCGCCGAGAAGTGCCGCGAGCGGCTTGCCCCAGCGTTTGCCGTCTCTGTTCGGTCTTTCAAAGTACTCCTGGAAGGTGAGGTAAACGTCCTCAAACTTAGCGCCGGACGCGATCAGCTTCGCGATCGACTCGACGACAGCGAGGTATGCGCCGTGGTACGGGCTTTTTTCCATGATATACGGGTTGTAGCCCCACGCCATTACGGAGCAGCTGTCGGTGTGCTTCTCCTCCATCGAGATCTTCTGAGCCATCGCCTGAGAGGGCGTGATCTGATTCTTGCCGCCAAACGGCATGAGAACCGTGCCTGCGCCGATAGTCGAGTCAAAGCGCTCGGAAAGACCTCTCTTTGAGCAGACGTTGAGGTCACCTGCGAGGCTCTTGTAAAGCTGTGTGAAATCGCCGCTCGTCGTTCTTCTGAAATCGTGAGGAGCGTCGGGCGTGATCGCGATATGCTTCTCGGCGCCGTTTGAGTTGAGGAACTCTCTGGAGATATCGACGATGCTCCTGCCGTTCCACTTCATTACGAGGCGCGGCTCCTCCTTAACGACTGCGACGACTGTCGATTCAAGGTTTTCCTTCTGTGCAAGCTCCATGAAGCGCGCGGCGTCCTTCGGCTCCACGACTACCGCCATTCTCTCCTGCGATTCGCTGATCGCAAGCTCCGTGCCGTCGAGACCGTCGTACTTCTTCGGCACGGCGTTGAGGTCGATCTCAAGTCCGTCCGCAAGCTCGCCGATCGCAACGGAGACGCCGCCTGCGCCGAAGTCGTTGCAGCGCTTGATGAGCAGCGACGCTTCCTTGTTCCTGAACAGGCGCTGGAGCTTTCTTTCCTCCGGGGCGTTGCCCTTCTGCACCTCAGCGCCGCAGCTTTCGAGAGACTGGAGCGTGTGAGATTTGGACGAGCCTGTCGCGCCGCCGCAGCCGTCGCGTCCCGTTCTGCCGCCGAGGAGAATAACGATATCTCCCGGCTCCGGGCGCTCGCGCCTTACGTTTTCAGCGGGAGCAGCCGCAACAACAGCGCCGATCTCCATGCGCTTTGCAGCGTAGCCCTCGTGGTAGATCTCGTCTACCTGACCTGTCGCGAGGCCGATCTGGTTGCCGTATGAGCTGTAACCTGCAGCAGCCGTCGTTACGATCTTTCTCTGAGGGAGCTTTCCGGGCA
>OMPZ01000116.1 GCA_900313125.1 uncultured Eubacteriales bacterium
GGCGACTATATTATCTACGATACGACATACGCATACGCAAACGCGCTCGCAAACGGTAACGGCTACGATTTCAAGCCGATGGTCCGCAATCTCAGGCAGTTTACGAAGGAGTGCGACGTTAATTATTACAATCAGGAGACGATACTCGGCGGCGAGGAGGTCGGACTTTCGAGCTACCCGTGCTTTTGCAGTCCGCAGGAGGCGGGCGACGCGATGGTCGATCTCGGCTACAACCTCGTCTCAACGGCGACGAACCACACCTACGACGCCGGGGAGGAGGGCATACTTTCCTCGTATAAGTACTGGCAGAGCAAGGACAACGTTTTCATGACAGGCTCGTTTGACAGCGAACAGGCGCGAAACGAGGTACACGTTCTTGAATGCAGCGGCGTAACGTATACGATGCTCAATTACACCTACGGGCTTAACGGCTTTATACTACCCGAGGGCAAGGAGTATCTTGTCAATGTCTGGCCGTGCGATTTTTCAAGCCCCGAGACAGACGCCGAATATAAGGCGTATAAAGCGCAGGTCAAAAAGGATATCGAAGCCGTAAGAGACAAGGTCGATTTTCTCATAGTTGCGATGCACGCGGGCGTTGAGTACGCCGTGCCCGAAACGGACTATCAGGACGACATGGCGAAATTCCTCGCGGATAACGGCGTTGACCTCGTGATAGGAACGCACCCTCACGTTATCGAGCCGGCGGAATATATCGGCGACACGCTCGTTTATTATTCGCTGGGCAACCTTTTCTGCGCGCAGATGCAGGACGATTACTACAACAAGGTGACGAGCATACTCGCGACGTTTACGGTGAAGAAAACGGTCGAAAACGGCGAAACGAAGATCACCTTTGAGGATCTCAGCAATCAGCTTATGTACTGCTACTATAATCAGGCGACGTGGGCTGATTATCTGATAGTGCCGTTCTCGTCTCCCGATATCGAGAGATTCCTGCCGGAGTACAGAGACGTTTACGCTCACTACAAGGAAATTTTCCTGCAAAAGGACAGCACGCTTCCCGTAGCGCCGTGCGCGAAATAAATAGATCACAAAAAGCCGCAGACCCCGACGAAAGGGATCTGTGGCTTTTGGATATAGACAGCATAATATTTCAATTATGTTAAATTTTGTTTTACTCCGATATCGGCGTATCCGATGTTTCGGCAGCCGACAAAAGCAGCCTGTCGGTGCCTTTTCTGATGTCGTCCGTGATATACATTCCGCGCCCTGTCTGCTCGATGATGAACGTGTGCGTTGACGCGCTGTTTATCGTTTCGTCCATGTCCTTATACTTGACCTGCTGAATGACCTCGGCTTCGATCGTGTATTTTCTGCCGGAATATTTTACGGAGTCAAAGGTTATGGCGTAATCGGCGGTCTCGGCTGTGCCTGCGTTTTGGCTCGTTTCGCAGATAACGTTGTTGTTGTAGTCGTTGTAATACCAGAAGTCGCAGCCCTCTTTGACTATCCCCTTGAACGACACGTTCTCTTCGCCGGAATACGAGCGCATTACCGACGACATATACTTGTTTACGAGAGCCTTCGCAGACTCATTATCCTTCAAAAAAACGCCGCATGAATCCGCGTAAACAACGCCGCCTGCCGCTGTCAGCACGGCAGCCGCCGAGATCAGCGTGATGATTTTCCTGACCATATTCTTACCGCCTCGAGTTTTTCTAATATTATTATATACCCGATTTTTTGGTTGTAAATAGGCATTGAAAAATGTTTTATGATTATTTACAAACCGTGCAAAAAGTCTAAATAAAAAGTTTAAAATTGTTATTGATATTTAATTTGTTATGCGGTATAATCAAAGTATAGAAGTATCGGGAGGCGATGACGATGGGCGAAATAATGACTGCCGAAGCGCAGGTGCGCCGCGTGGCGGACAAGCTGGAGCTTGAATCGCGCTACGGCATGACGAAGGAATTTATACAGCACGGCTCGGTGAGCGTTTACGAGCACTGCATTTCGGTTGCCGCCGAAAGCGTGCGGCTTGCCAAAGCAATGAACCTCAAGGTGGATACCGACGCGCTCATCAGAGGCGCGCTGCTGCACGATTACTTTTTGTACGACTGGCACGACAACCCCGACGGGCGGCACAACGTACACGGCTTTACGCACCCCTACACGGCGCTTAAAAACGCGAAGGAGGATTTTGACCTCAGCAAGAAGGAATGCGACATCATAGTACACCACATGTTCCCGCTCGTACCTCTGCCGCCTATGTCAAGGGAGGCATGGCTGGTATGTCTTGCCGACAAGATCTGCGCCACAAAAGAAACGCTGCTCATGCGCAAAGCGCAGACGGCGTGACACAACAGAATACAAACAAAATACCGTCTTGCTTTGCAGGACGGTATTTATAATGAAGGTGGTAAACATGAGCTATTCGGAGCTTTATGTAAAGAGAATATATCAGCTTTGCAAGAAACGCGGTATGTCTATCAATAAGCTATCTTTGATGAGCGGAGTGA
This sequence comes from uncultured Eubacteriales bacterium, assembly GCA_900313125.1. GTDB lineage: Bacteria > Bacillota > Clostridia > Oscillospirales > Acutalibacteraceae > RUG592. Next base: position 2,487 of record OMPZ01000116.1, read on the forward strand.
GTCAATCCTCGATAGACAACATAGTAAACGGGCACACAAAAAATCCCGGTGTGCAAAATCTTCATAAGATCGCCATTGCGTTTAATATGACGCTCGCCGAGTTTCTCGATTTTAAAGAGCTTAACGAATACTCTTTCGATGATGATAACGATAACGACAATTGATCATAATTTGACAAGCGCGATACGAGAAATTTTATTTAGAAGAAAAATTAAAAAAATGCTTGACAAACGCCGCGGATTATGGTATTATATTCAAGCACGAGACGTGAGAGACGAATGAAAAACGTCCGAGTACAAAATTAAAAATGCGAGTGTGCTGGAATTGGCAGACAGGCACGTTTGAGGGGCGTGTGTTGTATGACGTACGGGTTCAAGTCCCGTCACTCGCAC
>OMPZ01000024.1 GCA_900313125.1 uncultured Eubacteriales bacterium
AAGATCGGTCTTGACTATGTATCCTGCTCACCGTTCCGTGTGCCGATCGCAAGACTTGCTGCTGCACAGGCTGCAATCGCTAATAAGTAATAGTTCCGTAAGGTACGGTTACGCGCACGAATAGTGTAAAATGAATTGATTCCCTGCGTCATGGCATTTGCTGTGGCGCAGGTTTTTTGTTTTAAACGCAAAAAAATCCGCGCCCGATCGAGCGCGGATAAATAATAACATTATTTACGCAAATTTAAGAATGGACTTTTCGCATTCCATAACGTCTGTCCATATATCCATGTATTCTGTCTCGGTGCTGCAGCGCTTTATCGAGTTCCAGCATTTGCCGAGCTTGTTGTATATCTTCATTACTTCATCAACGTTGTCGCCGTCGCTGGCGAGAAGCTGCCACGCCTGATCGAGCAGCGTTTCGGTCTTTACCGAAAGTATCAATTCATTCATAAAAACGACCTCCTGACCTTCAAAATTACGATTCCTTATTCAGCACAGCTTACGAAACGCAAATATAACAAAACAAAAATATCCGCGCCCCTGCTATTGTACTAATTATATAATCATAATAACACATTGTCAATAGAAATTGGGTGAAAATTATGAGAAATTTTGCTAACTTATCACAATTTTGAGGTCATATTGGCTGCTTTTTAAAGACGCTCGGAGATCACTCCGCTGTTTTGATCTTCTTCGTGAGAATGAGGACAACGACTGCCGCCGCGAAAATACCGGCTAAAGCGGCTATCGCGATGCGTCCTGCCGTGGGTACGGTCGAGGTCTTTCCCGATGTGACGGAGGAAGATGACGACGGCTTGGCGGACGACGCGGACGCGGGCGTTTCCTTCTTTTCGGAAGCCTTGCTCGAAACGGTATCGCTGTCATCGTTGTCGTAATATTTCGGCTGACCCTCGGGCGAGGTCGCCGTTTCGGACTTCGTGCTGCTGCTCGAGGAAATGTTGTTTTTCTTCGACGAAGCGGCGCTGCTGTCGCTCTTTACCGAGGACGTATTGACGGACGAGGTCCGCGAGGTCGTGCGCGACGAGTTGCGCGAAGATGTGCGTTTGCTTTCGGTGTCGTTGTCGATCGTGTCGTCCTCCGACGGCGTGAGGTCGGTCGAGGTGATTATCACCTTGCGTATCGAGCTCGTTTCCTCGCTGCTCATAACGCGCTCGCTGCGAGTCGATGAGCTGTCGCTGTTCGTGCTTGTCACCTGAGAGGAATTGTTGTTCTCCGTATTTGTCTCAGGCTCGGACTCCGGCTGCGATGAGACGTCGGTATTTTCGGCGTCGTTGTCCGTGCCGGTGGAAACGATCTCCGTGCGTGCCGTCAGCAGCGTGAGAGGGAGTATCTGAAGATCGTGAGTAAACACCTCGGTAGACTCATACGAGAGCTGAAGTTCGTCCTCGCTGCATTTTTTCGTTACTGTGAACGTCATGACAAAAACGTCGTCGTTTGAGAACGCGCGTCCGCCGTTTATCATGGTGTTCCATTTAAAATTGCCGGGGCTTGCGATGTTTGACATCCCCTGACCGTCGATGAGAAATTCGCCCTCGCCGACAGGCTCGAGCGCATCCGTGCTGTAGAAGATCTCGCCCGATACACCAGCGACGTTTTCCGCTTCGCCCATCGTGAAGATACATTTTACGGTGTCGCCCTCATAAAGCTGCGCGTCTGCGCTCGCCGTCACACACGGAAACGCAAACACCGCCGCCGCCAAAACCGCCGCAGTAGAAATGAAATGCTTTTTCAACATAATAACACCTTCCCTGTTGAAATTTTGTAATTTTATTATATCACAATTCTTTTCCTAAAACAACTTTTAATTGCGCGTTTTTAGGTCGTGTTGTATCCCTCTTTTTCGCCGCGCGGCAACTCCTGTTATGTAAAAACCGGGCAGTTATCCTGCCCGGTCTGTTTGTTATTACTTTCTGTGAATGAGATTCTCTCTCTTCGGTCCGTTTGATACCATCGTTATCGGAACGCCGATCTGCTGCTCGGCAAATTCAACGTAGTCTCTGCACTCCTTCGGGAGCTTGTCGTACTCCGTGATGCCAGAGATGTCGCACTTCCAGCCCTTCATTACTTTGAGAACAGGCTTGCAGCGCTTGAGCTGCGTCGTTGTGGGGAAGTAGTCGATCTGCTTGCCGTCAAGCTCGTACGCTACGCAAACGGGGATCTCGTCAAGATATCCGAGCGCGTCAAGTACTGTGAACGCAACCTCCGTCGCGCCCTGCACCTTGCAGCCGTAGCGTGTTGCAACGAGGTCGAGCCAGCCCATTCTTCTCGGTCTGCCCGTCGTTGCGCCGTACTCGCCGCCGTCGCCGCCGTGGTTTCTCATGAGGTTAGCTTCTTCGCCGAAGATCTCGCTGACAAACTCGCCCGCACCGACTGCGCTCGAGTATGCCTTTACAACAGTTACGATGTCCTTGATCTCGTACGGAGGAATGCCTGCGCCTACCGCGCCGTAGCCTGCGATCGTGTTCGACGAGGTTACCATCGGATATATGCCGAAATCGGTGTCCTTAAGAGAACCGAGCTGACCTTCGAGCAGAACGGTCTTGCCGTCCTTGAGCGCGTCGTGAACGAACTCGAATGTATTCGCAACGTAGGGAGCCATAGCTTCCTTGTATTCCATGAGCTTGTTGAAGATCTCGTCGACCGAGATCGGCTCCTTGTGATAGAGGTTCACGAGAGTGGAATTCTTGATCTCGAGCACACGCTCGATCTTCTCCTTGAGTGCGTCCATATCGTCGTAAAGTTCGTTGATCTGGAAACCGATCTTTGCGAACTTGTCGGAGTAGAACGGCGCGATGCCCGATTTTGTCGAGCCGAAGCTCTTGCCGCCGAGACGCTCCTCCTCGTAGCAGTCGAACGCGATGTGATACGGCATAACGATCTGAACTCTGTCGGATACGAGCACCTTCGGTTCAACGCCGTTTTCTTTGAGGTGAGCCATCTCTTTGACGAAATTCTCAACGCTGAAAGCAACGCCGTTGCCGATGATATTTGTGGTGTGGTCGTAGAAAACACCCGACGGAAGCTGATGCAGAGCGAACTTGCCGTAGTTGTTTATGATAGTGTGACCGGCATTGCTGCCGCCCTGAAATCTGATAACGATGTCTGATTCCTGAGCAAGGCAATCAGTTATCTTGCCCTTGCCCTCGTCGCCCCAGTTGGCGCCGACAATAGCCTTTACCATATTAACCATCCTTTAAAATAAGAATAAAAAAACCAACATTTCTATTATAACAACATTACACGCGTGTTGCAAGAGCAAATTTGAATATTTTACGATTATTTATTCATTTTCCTGCGGTTTGAGCAGCTTTACGCTCAGATGATCGAGGTCGGTAGTGTATTTATATGTAAAATAGTTGTCATAACAGTACAGACTGAACGCGTCGGTGTTTTTAACGTCGGTCGTGTCCTCCGTGTCAACGTAGCGCTGAATGTCGTGAGTGACGTCTATCTCTGTCCACACGCCGTTTATATACACGGCGTTCCATGCGTGCGCGTTCTGCGCCGACATACACACAACACAGGGAATGCCCTGCGCCCGGCACATTATCCCATATATTTCCGAAAAATCGCGGCATACTCCGGCGTAGGTCGCGGAAACATATTTAGAGGTGTCTATAACATAATGACCGTCATCTGTGCCGACCGCATACCTCGGATGAATAAGCACCTCCGATTTATAGCGGTCGAACGCAAGGTTCGAGGTCATCCAGTCATGGATAAGCGTTGCCTTGAACGCCATTGTGGCGTCCTCGTACCCTTTGACGATCTGCGACGATCTTTCTATCCAGTATTTGGTATCGTATTCGGCAGCTCCCTCCGCCTCGAAGGGATACGCGGCGTCCGGGTCGGTGGAGTTATGCGGCGTAACGCCCTCACTTGAAAGCATTTCCCTAAGCCGATCGCAACCGCCGGCGATACTGCCCTCGTTAAACGCGTTGTTTTCCACGCCCTCGCAGATATAAAAGCGGCAGTCCTCCGCCGTGTCTGACAGACAATCGACGAGCATGTACAGATCGCAGAAGTAGTCGCAGCCTTCGTATCGGAATGCGGCGTTTATGACGTACAGACCGTTGCAAAACGAGCTGTCGTAAAGGTCGGCGTTAAGGCGGACGTTCTCGAAGGTGTATTCGGGCGAAACGGAGCCATGCTCGGGAATGATCGAAATGCCACGAAGTTTCACGCCGTCAAGGTGAGTGTAGGTGCGGACGGTGAGCAAATGTCCGTCGGTGATCTTCGCGAACAATCCGAAGTACATCTCGGTAAAAGAGACGTTCGAGGGATTAACGAAGCTGCTGCCGGAACGGTTCCCCGGGCGGGAAAGATCAAGTCCGACGCCGACCTGACCCGAGCTGCGGAAATTGAAAAATTCCCATGAGGAATTTTCGTTGGCTGAGCAGAAAATGCTGTCCTCGTCGATCTGAGTTCTGTCACATAGAAAGTGCGGCGATCTCATCGTCAGGAAGGTCGGGCAGCTTTGCCGGGTACTTCATTTTGCCTTTGATATCCGGCTTTGCTTCAACACAGCCGCCGATCATCAAAAACAGCAGCGCGCAGATCAGCAGAACGCAAAGCAGCCCCGACTTACGAAAGCTTTGTGATGTTTCCGTTTTCATCGACTGTAAATCTGTCGCCCTCGTTAAGAGCTTTTTCGTAAAGCAGCGCGTCCTCGATCTTCATAATGTACTGACTGCCGCTCTGCGTTTCGATCGTGACCTCGTCCTTCAAAGCCTGACCGTCCGGCAAGCCCTCGCAGCCGAAATCCGGCTCGTCTATCCTGATAATTTTAAAAATCTCCTGCATTTTAAAATTCCTTTCTATAATAAATGATGTTCCACAAAGATTATACCACTCAATAACAAAAAAATAAAGAAATTTATGTGCGCGATTTTAGTTTATACAATGCGCTGATGCTTCGCGGCGACGGTCTCGTTTGCGCTTTTTTAAAAGAGAAGAGTACAAAAGTTGTAAGAAATTGAATATTCAGCCGTATTTTGCAGAAAATAATGATACAAAATCAAGCGAAAAGGAAGTAAATATATATGAAAGCAACCGGAATAGTCAGGAGGATAGACGACCTCGGCAGAGTCGTTATCCCGAAGGAGATACGCCGAACGCTGAGAATACGCGAGGGCGACCCTCTCGAAATTTACACCGACAGCAACGGCGAGGTGATCTTTAAAAAATATTCGCCGGTGGGCGAGCTGAGCACGTTCGCGGCGCAGTATGCCGAGGTGCTGAGCCGCGTGAGCAATCTGCCGACGCTCATTGCCGACAGAGACCACATAGTCGCCGCGGCGGGAGTGCCGAAAAGAGAGTACCTTGAACGCCGCATAACGCCGGCAGTCGAGGACCTTGTCGAAGCGCGCCGGAATTTCAACAGCAATACCGACGGTCAGCTCCAGCCGGTCGAAGGGCTTGACAGGAACGCAACGATAATGTTCCCGATAATAGCCTCCGGCGACGTGACGGGCGCGGTGATAATGCTTACAAACGAACGCCGAACAAATCCGACCGAGGTAGAGATAAAGCTCGCGCAGACGGCAGCGGCGTTTCTCGGCAAACAAATGGAAGAGTAACACATCACAGGGAGGGCGACGCGCTGCTCCCTGTCTTTGTTGGCAAGCAGACAAATGAAAAATACACACTATAACATCTGATAAAATGACAAAAAACTATACACTCTGCCGATTCTGAAAAAACGGAAAGAAATCCGTTGACAGAGGGCAAAAATTGTGATATTATAATTGAGCACTCTTCGAGAGCAACTGATAAAAAACAGCCCGAAACGATAGGTTTCAAGCCGTTTTTGGGAGCTTTTGAGAGAGGAGATATCATGACTTTCCGAAAGGG
>OMPZ01000209.1 GCA_900313125.1 uncultured Eubacteriales bacterium
CGCTTTGAGATAAGCATCATGAAATCGGTCGGCGCGACGAACCACTTTGTCCGCACGCCGTTCGTTATCGAGGGCATCGTGCTGGGGCTGATCTCGGGCGCAGTCGCGTCTGTTGTGATCGCGTTCCTCTACGAGGCTATGATCTCGGCGGTGAAGTATATCGTTCCGATAACGGAGATACCCTACAAGCAGCTCGCGGTGACAATGACGACGGGCTTTATGGTGTTCGGCATGGTGGTCGGCGCGATAGGCGCGCTCATCTCTATCGGAAGATATCTCAACATGGAGGGAGGAGAGATACTTGGCTGGTAAGCTCATATTAAAGTTCGCCGCCGGAGTGCTCACCCTCAGCATCATAGGCGGCGCGGCGGCTGTGTTTTCCTCCGCCGACACGCTGGAGGACTACCAGAAACGCCAGAAGGAGCTTGACGCGCAGGCAGCGCAGTATCAGGCGACTATAGACTCAACGGCAAGCGATATCGCGCAGCGCGAGGAGTACAAAAAGGCTCTTCAGAACAAGATAACCGTGCTCAACGAGCAGATAGCGAACGGCAGATCGCAGATAGAACAGCTCGACACAGAGATCGCAGGTCTGCAAACGGAGATAGATGAATCGCGCAGCAAGATATCGGGAAGAATAGATAAGCTGAAGCAGCGCGTCAAGGCGCTGTATATGTCGGGCGACACGACGTCGCTCGAGATAATACTCGGCGCGAAGGATTTTGAAGATTTCCTTGACAAGCTCGAGATAATCACCTATATTTCCAAATCGGACAAGGCGCTTATCGACACGCTCAAGGATGATATCGAAGTTATCAACGCAAAGCGCAGCAGCCTTAAAGAGAAGAAAACGGAGCTGAGCAACGAGCAGAATGCTCTCACCTCGCGCCAGGCGGAGATGCAGAAGCTCATTTCGGAGAACGAAAAGCTGCTCGATAACCTATATGAGGAAAATTCCGGCGCGCAGGATCACCTTGACGAAACGAACGAGGAGCGCAAGGTGATCGAGGATCAGATCCAGGCGTACTTCAAAAATAAGGCGGCTCAGGAGGAAACGGCAAGGATAATCAGCGAAGCACAGAAAAAGCTCGCCGAGGAGAAGAAGAACTCGTCCTCGTCATCGTCCTCCGCGGCATCGTCAAAGGCGGCAAGCTCGAAGCCGGACGACACCAAGAGCAGCACCTCGTCAAAGCAGACGGTCTCGGAGTATGAGTACGAAGACGAAACGGACAGCGAGGACGAAGAGCCGAAGTACTATGAAAGCGAAGAAGAGAGCAGCCGTGAGGAGCAAAGCTCGTCTCAGGCAAGTTCAAAGCAGCCCGAGCCGGAGCCGGAGCCTGAACCGGAACCCGAGCCGGAGCCGGTCACATCGAGCGGCTATGTTTGGCCGGTGCCCGGTCATTATACGCTTTCGTCCGTCTGGAACGAGGACAGAACGACTTATAACCACGGCGCGATCGACATTTCCGACGGTTCGATCATGAACGCGCAGGTAGTCGCGTCGGAAGCAGGCGTCGTTGTCATGTACAGCAACGACTGCCCGCATAACTACGGCAAGGACGGAAGCTGCGGCTGCGGCGGCGGCTACGGCAGATATATCATGCTCGACCACGGCAACGGCAAGGCGACGCTCTACGCGCACATGACCGACGTCGTTGTAAACCCCGGCGACTATGTACAAAAGGGTCAGCTCGTGGGCTACGTCGGCACGACAGGCTGGTCTACAGGCCCGCACCTGCACTACGAGACGCGTTTAAACGGCGAAAAGTACAACCCGATGACGGAATTTCCGAATATGTGACAAAAATAGTGCCGATACGCGCGATAACGCGGCGGCTTGTGGTCATTTTGCCAAAAAAGACGGACAACGGGTGAATATGGTATTTTTCTGTTGACAACGTCGGGTATAATGTTATAAAATAGATTCGGTATTCCGAAAACGAACGATCATTTCGGTGATTTGTAAGAAAAGAACAAGGAGTGATTTTGCAAAATGATGAAGAAAAAGACCACCTTCGGTTTTGCTCTCGCGTGTGTGCTCGTTGCAGCGGCGATCGCATTTACGGTGGGCTACCTTATCGCAGGCAGCAAGGTGAAGAAGATCACACAGACGACCGCGGCAGGCAGCACGAACGACCAGGTCAGCGAAGTCGCAAAGGTGATACACGACAATTATCTCGGTACTATCAACGAATCAGACCTTACAACGGGTATGTGCAAGGGCTACGTTGCCGGTCTCGGCGACAGCTCGGTAAAATACCTCACGGCAGCCGAGTATGAAAACTATAACAAGTCGGCGGCAGGCGAGACTATCGTTTACAAGAATTTCGGCAAGGGCATCGGCTACATTCAGTTCCTCGGCTTTGAGGACTCGACGAAGAAGTCCTTCTCCGACGCGCTCAACGATTTCAGCAGTTCGTCGCTTTCAAAAGTCGATATGCTCGTTTTCGACCTGAGAAACTGCTCTACGGGCGACATCGAGGTAGCGGCTCAGATACTCGATATGCTCCTTCCCGAGGGTGAGACTATCGCCGGTGTTGACAAGAACGGCAAGAGAACCGTTCTCTACACCTCCGACCAGAGCGAGATCAGCTACGACATCGCTGTTCTCGTAAACGGCAGCACATCAGGCGTTGCGGAGATATTCGCATCGACGCTCAACGCTTACGGCAAGGCTATCATCGTCGGCACAACTACGGCAGGCGACTGCGCTAAGGTAGACGCTATCCAGCTTTCAACGGGAGACTACGTTCTTATTCCGAATATGTACTATGTGACGAAGGGTCAGCAGACGTATTCCACAACGGGCGTTGTTCCGACAAACGGCGTTGAACTCAGCGTGACAGACCAGAAAGCGTTCGACTCGGGTATGCTCGAGCTTGCGAACGACCGTCAGTTCCTTGAGGCTGTAAAGGGTCTCGGCGTAAACGATATCATTATCCCATCGAGCGGCTCCGATACCGATACGGACAAGAAGAGCAGCGACAGCGATAAGGCTTCCTCCGACTCCGATACGGATTCGAGAAGAAGATCCTCCGACACGGATACAGACGCGGCGTCCGACACCGACACAAGCTCCGACGACGAGCTTGATCCACATTGGGACGACGACGAATACTGGACAAGTCAGGCCGGCAATGACGACAACGATAACGACGGCGGCGACGCTGACGGCTACTACGACGAGGACGGCGACTACGTTTACTACGGTAACGACGACGGCGGCTACTATGACGAGGAAGAGGACTGGTGATCCCTTTCCTGACAGCAGCATAATATGAAAATAACACCGGCTTCGATGGCTGTACCGTCGAGCCGGTGTTTTTGCAAAAGGAAGGTTTACAATGAAAATAAAGGATAACGATGATTATAAAGAAAACCGATACGCGATCGGCTGCGGTTTTTCGCTGGGCTTCGCAATAGCGGTCGTTGCCGCAGTACTTTGTATTGTGCCGGGCTATTTTTATATCGCGGTCTCCGCCGTGATAAGCGCGCTGTGCATACTGTGGGGAGTGATACTCGTGGTAAAGGCGGCGAGACCGTCCGCCAAAAGGCGATGGCTGAAGCTTGCGGCAGGTATCGTGCTGCTGCTCGCGGGGGCGGTTTTTATAATGTTTACCGCAGCATATATTTCAATAGCGGCCCAGACCGACGTGTCGCCATTTCGTGTTGATTACTTATAAATAAGGAGACTACTTTCATGACACAACGACTGATCTTTGACGCGCACTGCCACTACGACGACGAAAAATTCGACGAGGACAGAGACGCGCTGCTTTCCTCGCTGCCGGACAAGGGCGTTTTCGCCGTAGTCACGAACGGCACGGACATCGCAACCTCGAATAAGTCGCTCGAGCTTGCGGAGAAATACCCGTTTGTTTACGCCGCCGTGGGCATTCACCCCGAAAGCACGGAGGACACGGACGTTTCGCGCATCGGCAATTATATCGAAAAGATCGCATCATTGCTTTCGCATAAAAAGGCGGTCGCGCTCGGCGAAACGGGTCTTGACTACTACTGGGATATCCCGAAGGCGGAGCAGCATATTATTTTTGACAGGCAGCTTCAGCTTGCCGCCGACGTCAAAAAGCCGATAATCATTCACGACAGAGAAGCGCACGGCGACACGCTCGATTATCTGAAACGCTACAGACCGTTCGGGCTGCTGCATTGCTACAGCGGCTCGGTCGAAATGCTGAAGGAGGTTTTCCGCTACGGCGACATGATGATCTCGCTCGGCGGTACTGTCACGTTCAAAAACGCGCGTGTTCCCGTTGAGGTCGCGAAGGAGGTGCCGCTCGACAGGCTGTTGCTTGAAACAGACGCGCCGTACCTTGCGCCCGTGCCGTTTCGCGGCAAGCGCTGCGACAGCTCGCTTATCCTGCACACAGCCGAGAGGATAGCCGAGATCCGAGGAATGACAACGCTCGACGTGCTGAAATACACAAAAGAAAACGCCTGTCGATTTTACGGAGTTGAATAACAAATAAAATAACCCCTGCGCAATTGAATGCGCAGGGGTTATTTTTGCAGTACTGTATGTCTGTCATTGCATTGTGTTTGCCGCGATATGTTCTGCCGCGTTTGTCCGCCCGGATGAACACGGCGTCAGATCCTACCCTTTAAGCTGCTTTAACAGATATTTTTAGAGCCAGAACAGCGTCCTGAATGTCGATCTCACCCGAAGCGTTGACGTCTGCGTTCAGATAATTGAACGATGTGCCGTCGTTAAGGTCGCCGGAAATGTAGATCTGGATAAGCAGAGCGTCTGCCGCGTTTACCTCGCCGTCGCCGTCAACGTCGCCTATGAGCGCGCTTGTGTGCGTGTCGGGTACTGCAGTCAGCGTGTCGCTGTCCTCGGAGTCTGTGGCATTTTCCTCAGACTCCGAGGTCTCTTCTGTGTCCTCAGCTTCCTCTGTATTCTCTTCGACAGACGTATCTGTCTCGCCGAGCTCTTCTTCGGAGTCTGTGTCGATGACCTCGGGTTCCTCTTCGTCGTCATAACGAACTACGATCTCGGAATCTGCTGCGATCTCGTCCTCGTCGCTTTCCTCTTCGACTGCCGGCTCGGGCTCGACCTTTGTTTCGGGCTCGGGCTGAACTGCCGCGCCGGTCTCGTATGCCGGAGTTGCGTAGCCCATGATGTCGCCGTAGCTGAGAGGATAGCTTACATTGTAAACAGCCTCGTTGTAGTTGCCCTCGATGGAGTAAACGTTGCTGCCGTCGGAGCCTGTAACAAGCCCCACATGATAGATGTTGCCGTAAGATGCGTAGAAGATAAGGTCGCCTGCCTGCGGCGTGTAGCTGCCGGCATAGTGGAACCTGCCTTCATTGATGAACCAGTCGGCGCCTGCCGAGCAAAGAGCGAAACGCGGGAAAGCGTTCGTGCTTACCTTTGCCTGATCCGCACACCACGAAACGAACATTGCACACCAGTCGGAGTAGGGCAGACCGTACCAGTCGCCATACTTGGTGTAGCCGCCGTCACCCTCGTAGTAGCCTACCTGAGTGGTGGCTATGCCGACGATGTCGTTTGCCTGATCGCCCGAGTTGTAGTGCGTGTTCTCATAAACAGCACGAACCGTAAGGCCCAACGCGGAGAGAGCCAATGCAATGATCAAAGACATACATACCACTAACTTGAGTGTTTTCTTGTTATTTACCATTGGTTTTCACCGTCTTTTCCGAAGGCAGCCCCCGCAAAGGACACGCCTTCTGTATTTTCGAGTATTATTTTACCATGTTTTCCGCAAAATAGAAACGGTTTTTCTGCACAAAAAGTATTACATCATTGTCTCACTTTCAATTGCCCGGAGTAAAAAAACATAGGTTTCATGCGGATTTTGGCAGTTAATATTCTACAATGGAATTATAAAACGGCGTGAAATTCATTATTTTCTTACACTTTATTAAAAGAACGGCAGAGAAAAGTCCAAAAACAGTTTACACTTTATTCATTTTAAAGCGGGGCAGGGTAAATCGAAAAGAGTCAATAGAAGAATGATGTGAATGCTGTTGAATAAATATGTACATAATGCACAATTGCCTGTAACTTTTTGACGATAAAAATTGCTTCATTCAAAAGGTTACACGATTTAAAAAATCACACGCCAAAAATCAAGTTAAATTTTTGTACAAAACACACAAGCGAAAAAACGGCAATGTTCCGATGTAGAATTAAAGCAATGGATATTGTTACAAAAAAGTAATTTTTTTGCGCGGCGGCTGAGACCGCCGCGGCGAAGAAGCTGTGCCGGTCTCAGCCTACCACGGCGTAATTGCTCGCGGGATAGCCGCGCGGGACAAGAGTTGTGCCTTAGAAAAACTACAAACGCGTATATAAAAGTTACAAAACGTCATAATTTGGATTGACAGCGCTTGCTGCGGTATGTTATAATCATATCGTATGGACCGTGACGGGATATTTCCGTTTCGGTAAAAAGATGCTTATTTGTTTTTTGGCTTTTGTTTTTATTGAGGAAGTTTTTATGGAAAAGATGAATGTTCGTAAGGTCGTGCTGATGTTTGCGGACGCGTTTATCGTTCTTCTGAGCGGCGTTCTGACAAGCTTCTTGCTTTCGTTCTTTTTCTTCTGGACAAACCCGATGCTGGGTTATTCGCGTCAGAGTCTTATCATATATATGCTTATAAACGTGCTGATGTGTTTCTTCTCGCTTTACGTTTTCGGCGCGTACAATAAGCTTTGGCGGTATTTCGACGTAAAGGACTACCTGTCGTGCGTGTTGGGCATGATACTCGGCAACGGCATTACGGTGCTGCTTGCAAACGCCTTTAACGCGCAGCCGAAGTGGCAGTATATCTTCCTTTCCTTTTTTATAGGCACGGCGGGCATCATACTGTTCAGGTTCATTTTTCGTCAGACGTTTTTGACGATCGCTGTAGATGGCAAAAAATACCAGAAGCAGCGCACGATGATAATCGGCGCCGGCAAGGCGTGCCAAATGATCTTAAAGGAGATCAGAAATTCCGTCAACGACCCGAAGAATCCGGCGCATAAATACGAGCCGGTGTGTATCGTTGACGACGACCCCGACAAGCAGGGCACTTCCATTATGGGCATTCCCGTCAGGGGCACTACGAGCGAGATCGCGAAATGGTGCAGAAAAGAGGCGGTAGACCTCATTATCCTCGCGATACCCTCGCTTGAGGATAAGGACAGAAAGCGCATTCTCGACATCGCGTCGGAAACGAGCTGCAAGATCAAGATAATCCCCTACCTTACGCAGATGCTGACCGACGACAACGGTAACACTCAGCTAATGTCGAAGGTGCAGGATATCCGCATTGAGGACCTCCTCGGCAGAGAGCCCGTGCGCTTTGACAGCAAGGACGTCAGGGAGTTCATCTCCGGCAAGGTCGTTATGGTCACGGGCGGCGGCGGCTCGATCGGTTCGGAGCTTGTCCGTCAGATCTGCAAATACGGCCCGAAGCAGGTCATTATCGTAGATATATATGAAAACAACGC
>OMPZ01000051.1 GCA_900313125.1 uncultured Eubacteriales bacterium
AAGCGATCTTCTTCCGCACCTCGACAGAGAGCAGGCTGTAAAGCCTATGGGCAAGGCTATACCCGGCGAGAACCTCAACGTTCTTATCGGCAGCAGACCGTTTAATCAGGATAAGGAGAGCGAGCAGGTAAAGCTCAATATCCTCAATATCCTCTTTGAAAAGTACGGTATGACGGAGTCGGACTTCCTCTCCGCCGAGCTTGATCTCGTTCCGGCGTTCGCTCCGCGCGACGTTGGCTTTGACAGGAGCCTTATCGGCGCGTACGGTCACGATGACAAGGTTTGCGCTTATCCCGGCGTAATGGCCGCCATGGAGGTCACAGACCCCGAGAGCACGTTTATAACGTTCCTCTGCGACAAGGAGGAAATAGGCTCTGACGGCAACACGGGTATGCAGTCTACATTCCTCAACACCTTCATCGAGGATCTCGCACAGGCTGACGGCGTTGAGTTCCGTCACGTTATGGCGAATTCCACCTGCCTTTCCGCCGACGTCAACGCGGCGTTCGACCCGACCTACGCGAGCGCGTTTGAAGAGAGAAACGCAAGCTACCTCAACAGCGGCGTTATCATCACGAAGTACACAGGCTCGGGCGGAAAGTACGACACCTCCGACGCGTCTGCGGAGTATATGGGTATGGTTCGCAGAATGCTCGAGGACAACAAGATCCTCTGGCAGACGGGCGAGCTTGGCAAGGTAGACGGCGGCGGCGGCGGAACGATCGCAAAGTACGTCGCAAACTACAACGTTGACGTAGTAGATCTCGGCGTGCCTGTGCTTTCGATGCACGCACCGTTTGAGATCGTCGCAAAGGTCGATGTTTACATGGCTTACCTCGCATTTGTTGCGTTCTTCAAGCTGTAATATTTTCGTAGGGAATACGGTACACACATATCGGCGGCAGCACGCCGCAGGGGGAATTATCATGCTTACACTTGGCTGTCATCTTTCCGCGTCGAAGGGCTTTCTCAGCATGGGCGAGGAGGCTGTTTCGATCGGCGCGAACACGTTTCAGTTCTTCACAAGGAATCCGCGCGGCTTTAAGGTGAAGGAGCTCGACACCGACGACTGCGCCGCGTTCAACAAATACTGGGAGGAGCACGGCGGCGGCAGGATCGTCGCTCACGCGCCGTATACGCTCAATGCCTGCTCCGCCGACCCGCACATAAGGGAGCTTGCTCACATGATAATGAGCGACGATCTGATGCGCCTTGAATACGTCAGCGGCGTTTACTACAACTTTCACCCGGGCAGCCACGTTAAGCAGGGCGTAGAGGTCGGTACGGACTATATCGTCGAGCTGCTCAACGATATAATCAAGCCGGAGCAGAAAACGATAGTCCTGCTTGAGACGATGGCAGGCAAGGGCAGCGAGGTGGGGCGCACGTTTGAAGAGCTGCGCGCCATAATCGACAGGGTAGAGCACAGCGACAAGCTCGGCGTATGCCTTGACACCTGCCACATCTTCGACGGCGGATACGATATCGTGAACGACGCCGACGGCGTTATGGAGCAGTTCGACAAGGTGATAGGGCTCGATCGGCTTTACGCCGTTCATTTAAACGACAGCAAAAACACGCTCGGAAGCCACAAGGACCGCCACGAGCTTATAGGCGAGGGGAACATCGGTCTTGACGCGCTCGTGTCGTTCATTTCGCGCCCGGAGATAAGAAAGCTCCCGATAGTCCTCGAAACGCCGAATGATATCCCCGGATATAAGGCGGAGATCGAGATGCTGAGAAATGCCGTTTCGCATAAATAATGTTTTTAACATTATTTATCGCGATGTTAAAAAAGCAGAATGTACTGCCGAGATGTTCGGCAGTACATTTTTTAATGAGGAAATTTTTTAGTATAACCGCAGAGGAGATTTCCCACGGGTCTCGGCTGCCGCCTCGGTCGGTGCTTCGACTGCGTCGAGGTCTCCCCCGGAGACCCGCCGCCTATAGAGGTGCGGGTTACATCTCACGTTCAGTAGGGGTAAAATCCCCTACTGAACGCACAAAGCCTTCGGCTTTGTCTCTGCTTGTTGAAAGCAGAGCTTTTAACAGAAAACGCACCGGATCTCTCCGATGCGTTTTCTGGTTCTAGATTTTGATTTGTGAAAACTATTTGGTCACATTAATTTTCAATTATATTGTAGCAGACATTTTAGTGTTTGTCAAGCGTTTTTTCAAAAAAAACTCAAAAAAATATTTTATTCTAAAATTTTCGACGAAAATATCGACAACAGCAAAAACGACACAGAAAAACCTGTGCCGTTTCCATGCCATAATTAAATTGATCCGATAGACCCGATCACGATGCGAATCCGGACTTAACGAGCTGAACGAGACCGTCAACTGCTTCCTCTTCATCAGCGCCGTCAGCAAGGATCTTGATGTTTGTGCCGCCCACGATACCGAGTGAGAGCACACCGAGAAGGCTCTTAGCGTTTACTCTGCGCTCTTCCTTCTCAACCCAGATCGAGCTCTTGAACTCGTTTGCCTTCTGGATGAAGAACGTAGCCGGACGAGCATGAAGACCTACCTGATTTTCAACTAAAACTTCCTTAACACACATTTGAATTAACCCTCTCTCCATTAAAAAAGTATATATCGGTTTGGATTCGATTAAACTCTATACACCTATTATATCACAGAAAAACCGCTCGTCAACTACCTTTTTGCAACTTTGGAGTGATGAACTATTCGAGCAAAATTAAAAACTTTTTCTTTGTGAAAGTTAAACAGAATTTTTTTTGCGATTTGTACTCATTGGACAGTAGACCGGGCAAGAAAACGCTTTTTTAGAGTGATTTCCGTATTATTTCGCGCTGTCCTCGACGTTTTTCGGCTATTCGTTTTCGTCTTTTTGACATAATATGTTCTCGGCAAAAAGGCGTTCCTTTTCCGAAAGCTCGGCTTTTTCGAGCATATCGGGGCGTTTTTTCGCGGTGCGTGCGATCGCCTCGCGGCGGCGAAAATCCTCGATGTTTTTGTGGTGCCCGGACGTCAGCACCTCGGGCACCTTGCGCCCGTGCCAGCTTTGCGGACGCGTGTACTGCGGATACTCCAGAAGCCCGTTGTAGTGGCTCTCAAGCTCAAAGCATTCGTCGCTTGACAGCACGCCGGGCGCCATTCGCGCGAGCGCGTCGGTAAGCACGGCGGCAGGCAGCTCTCCGCCCGTGAGAACGTAGTCGCCGATAGAGATCTCCTCGTCAATGTACTCCTCGATCAGACGCTCGTCAACGCCCTCATAGTGACCGCACAGCAGGCAAACGTTCTCGTAGCCCGCAAGCTCCTTGATCTTCTCCTGATTCAGTACGCTGCCCTGCGGTGACATATAGATAAAATGCGGGCGCGAGCCTGTCTGCCTGCATATATCCTCAAAGCAGAGGGCGATAGGCTCCGCCATCATCAGCATACCCATGCCGCCGCCGTAGGGCGCGTCGTCTACCCGGCGGTGCTTGTCAAAGGCGAAGTCGCGCAGTTGGTGGCAGTTGACCGTGATCGCGCCGCTTTTGCGAGCGCGTCCGATAATGCTTTCGCTCATTATCGCTTCGATCATCTCGGGGAACAGCGTGATAATATCAATCCTCATCGTCAAAGATCCCCTTGAGCGGACGTATCGTGATAACGCCGCTGTCGATATCGGTTGCGATAACTACATCGTCGATCACGGGAACGAGATAGTTCTTTCCGTCGTCGTCCGTCACCTGATAAACGTCGTTCGCGCCCGTTTTGATTATATCCGTCACCTTGCCGTAGAGCGCGTCTGAATCGGCGTCGCGCACCTCGCAGCCGAGAATATCCTGAATGAAGAAAACGCCCTCGTCGAGCTGTACGTCGTCTCTGTTGACGTACAGGACCGTGCGGCGAAGAAGATCCGCCTGCTCGACAGAATCAACGCCCTTGATCTTCACTACGGCTACATTTTTCTGAACGCGAGCACGCTCGATCTCAACGGCGCTGCCGTCCTTTTTGTAAAGCTTTTTGAAATTGCAGATAAATTCGGGGCCGTCGCACCACGGATCGACTCTCACGTCGCCCTTTAAGCCGTGTGTGTTGACGATCTGACCGATCTCAAGAAATTGTTTTTTGTCCATAAAGTCCCTCCGATGTCATTGTAACCGCAGAGGGGAGCGTCCCTTGCCTCTTTAGGCGGCGGGACATCCCAACGTTCGGTATGTGTATAGATCCCCATACCGAACGCACAAGCCTACGGCTTGTCTCTGCTTGTTGAAAGCAGAGCTTTTAATTAGAATTTTAGCATAAAACACGTTAAAAGGCAATACAAAAAGAGACCGCACAAGGCGGCCTCTTTTTGGGTCTAACATCTAACATCAAAATTACAAGGAAACAGCTAAATTAATCAACCTTTGCGTCGCCTGTATCGCCAAGCAGGTTGAATCTGAACAGCTTACGCTCGTCATCAGGATTCTCTGCGATGATGTAAGCCTCAGCGATCTTACCGCCCTCGATAAGCTGTGTCAAGCCAACGAGCTGGCAAAGCTTACTTCTGAGGTTGAGGTGATCGCCCTCCTTTGTTACTAAGAATACGTTACCCTCGCAAGTGTCAAGCACGGCAAGGAACTTAGCAACGTCAACGTCATGTAATTCAAGAATAGGTGACATATTTATTCCTCCTTTAAAACTTTCGTGCCTACTTTGATTTTCTTCTCATTTCGGAATACTGCAGGTCAAGGTCTTGCGTTTCTCAACCTGTGATTTTATTATAGCACAAATTCTGTGAATGTCAACAAAAACTTGAAAATTTATTTGTGCAAGCGGCACAGTTACTTGTTAAACCTTGACAATAATAAACGCGTAAATTTATGCAAATATTACATAGAAAATTCTTGGCGAGAAAATAAGGTTACAACGAAGTCACTCTTTTTTATGAATTAAAGCAAAAGAGCTTCTTCAAAAAAATGACAGTTTTGTTGTTTTCGCCGTTTTTTGATTTTTGCTTTGAAAAGCTTGAAAAATGGACAACAAAGCTAACTGACCATTATATTATATCTAATAAAGAAAAATCCCCCTTTCATTATATAAAGAAAAGGGGAGAAGCTTTAAAGTGTTTGAGTATGTA
>OMPZ01000169.1 GCA_900313125.1 uncultured Eubacteriales bacterium
AAAGGTTATCTCCATAGGTATCGTGTTGAGAAGCGCCGTAAGCTGCTCTGCCGTCATGTGACCGCCCGGCATAACTATCTCTCCGCCGTATTCTCTTACGGGCTCCTCATGAGTTTCGGCATCCTCCCATACATAAGCGGAAACGCCGAAACAGTCGTCATAGCTCTTTGAATCCCTGTAAATTCTCGCCCACTCGTCCTGCGTGAAATTCACTGCGCAGATCGGAAACAAAATATTCTGCTCCTTGTAGATCATTTCATCAATACGCTTTAAAACAGCCTTCAAGCGAGATACCCACTCATCGTCACGCTCGCTTATTGCTGCAAGGGCGGAAAGCTCGTCCCGAATCTCATCGTCTACCGTCCACATAACGTCTGACGGGCCGGAAATGCCGTATTTCACCTTTAAGTGCGGATAGATAAGGTCGCCCTTTTCGGCATAATGGAGAGACACATCTCTGATCTTTGAGAACAACTCGCTCACATCAGTGCCGTTTTCAAGCGCATTGTTCGCCTGCGTAACGAGCGCTGACAGCACCTCGTTTTCCCTTGTATAGGTGTTCAGCGGGTGCCCTTTTATTTGTATCAATGCGACGGCTTTTGCATTCTTATCGCTATAGTCTGTCTGCGGGAAAGACTTACGGCGTTTGAGCGCTTCCTCTACAGCTTTTTCAGCATTCGCAATCTTTTCCTCACGGGTAGCGCCGTGGAATAACGCCGAGTGAACGTCACACAGCTTCTGTACATCTTTGAGCGGTGTTCCCTCTTTAAGAAGCTCCTGCTCTGCTTTCATGATCTCAGACGCATCTACATCGCTGAAATTCTTTATAAAATCTGCACGAACAGCCTCAAGCTCCTCGCCGCTGTTAAGACGGTGAAGGTATGATTTCAGCAGTTGTGTGCGGTTGTCAGAAGAATTGGCATATATGTTATTATCGGGTGTCATATTCATCACTTGATCTCCTTTTTCGTTAGGCTATAACCATATTATATCATAAATCAAAACGGCGTATGTTGTTAAAACAACATTATAAGAAATTTTACGGATCATTTTACACCTATTTTACATTGATCGAATTGCAGATTTTACACGGGCGATGTATATTGTAAACTGCAATATATTGTAAAAAGGAAGTTTCATGAAATGAGTGATAAAACCAACACATTAAAATACGAGGTTGGAGCGCTGCTTTACTCCCCCGCAAACACAGACAAGCTGCTGCGGCAGATCATCTCACAGCGCATTGCGCCGCCGTACTCCGCGGTGCTTTGCCTTGAAGATTCTGTCGGTGACAGCGCGGTGGAGGAGGCGGAGCGCTTTCTGCTCGGAACGCTCTTAAAAATCAACCTGATCTCGCAAAGCACTGACAAATACATACCGAAGATCTTCATCAGAGTGCGCTGCCCCGAACAGGCTCTATCGCTATACAAAAGAGCAGGCAGCTCGTTTCGGGTCGTAACAGGCTTCGTGTTCCCGAAGTACACGCTCTCAAACGCCGACGCTTACAACAACGCGGTCAGAGAAATAAACAAAAGCTGTGACAGACCTGTCTATATGATGCCGATACTCGAAAGCAACGATATTTTGTCTCTGACAACGAGGATCGCCGTTTTGTCACAGCTCAAAGAAAAGATCGCTGAGATGGGCGATCTCGTTCTGAATATCCGCGTCGGCGGCAACGACTTTTGCAGCGCCTTCGGACTGAGACGAAACATCGACCAGACGATATACGACGTCGGCGTGATAAACAGCTGCCTGACAGATATTCTCAATATTTTCGCACAGGACTACGTAGTCTCCGCGCCCGTCTGGGAGTATTTCGACACGGGTACTTCTGACGCGTGGAAGAAGGGGCTTAAAAAGGAGCTGAAGCTCGATCGACTCAACGGCTTCATCGGCAAGACAGCGATACACCCGTCACAGGTGGCTGCCATCAACAAGGCGCTGAGAGTTACGATGAGCGACTACAAGGACGCCGTTTCTATACTTGACTGGAACTGTGAAAGCTCAGGCGTTGAGAAAAGCCGCTCAAACGGCAGAATGAACGAGGTCAAGTGCCACACAAAATGGGCGATGAAAACAGTCGCTCTTGCGAGGACCTACGGAATTATTGAAGAAAAGCCAAGCGTTCCTAAAAATCATCTTGACCTCGTGAGTGTAAAAAGATAAGCCGGAAAGCATTCCATTCTTTCTGCCGATACGGTATAATAAGTAAAAAACTACTACGGAGGCTTTTATGCTTATTTACATACTCGAAGATGAAGACAATATCCGCGAGATCGAAAGCTATACGCTGAAAGCCGCAGGCTTTGACACAGCGGGCTTTGCACTGCCGCGTGATTTTAAACAGGCGATGGAAAAGGCACTACCCGATCTCATCATACTCGACATCATGCTACCGGGCGAGGACGGTATGCAGGTGCTGTCGTGGCTCAAAAATGATGTGAGATCTACGAATATCCCCGTGATAATAATTTCCGCGAAAACGACGGAGCTTGACCGCGTGAAGGGTATCGATTCGGGCGCGGACGATTATATGTGCAAGCCGTTCGGCATTATGGAGCTTGTCAGCCGCGTAAAGGCTCGGCTTCGCAGCGTCGATAAACGGCAGGAGTACACCTACGGCGGCATAACGATCTCGGAAAACCGGCGCACCGTTTACTGCTT
>OMPZ01000052.1 GCA_900313125.1 uncultured Eubacteriales bacterium
CGTCGAGAGCGATCTCAAATGGGCGCTTGAAAGCGGAGTGCTGTCAGGAGCGGCGGTAGATGTGCTCGAGCGCGAGCCGATGGCGCCCGACTGCCCGCTTCTCGGCGTGAAAAATCTGACGATAACACCGCACATCGCGTGGGCGCCGGTCGAAACACGCGAGAGGTGCGTTGAAATTGTGTACAATAATTTGAAAGCATTTTTGGACGGTTCGCCGGTGAATGTGGTGAGTTAATACTGTTTCCTAATTAAACCTTGTAAAAGCTTTTAATTAGGAATCGGTATAAAATGTCGAAAACAAGCGGAAAACCGAAAAAGTTTTTACAAAACTGAAATTTTTTATTAAAAAAGGTTGACAAAACAGTTACAATAATGTTATAATTCGTTTTAGTAAATGATAGGAGATCATTATGCGTGTAATTACCGGTTCTGCCAAGGGCAGAAAGCTGGAGCAGCTTACGGGCAACGATGTCCGCCCGACCACCGAGCGTGTGAAGGAGGCTGTTTTCAGCATAATCCAGTTCAATATCGAGGGGCGGCGTTTTCTCGACCTGTTCGCAGGCTCGGGGCAGATGGGCATAGAAGCTCTCAGCCGCGGCGCTGCGCGCGCCGTTTTTACCGACGCGTCGAAGGAGAGCGTCGATATCGTTAAGCGCAATCTTGAAACGACGAAGCTCGAGGAGTGCGCGCGTGTGTTCAGGACGGATTCGATAAGCTATCTGAGGTCGTGCCGCGAGAAGTTCGACCTTGCGTTCATCGACCCGCCTTACGGCACGGGTCTGCTGCAGCAGGCTCTTGAGAATATCGAGCGCGTGATGAACAAGGGCGGCATAGTTATCTGCGAGTCGCCTGTGACCGAAGAGCTGCCCGACGAGCTTGACGAGTTCGTAAAGCTCAGAGAATACCGCCACGGCAAGATCAAGATCACGACGTACTGCCACGGCGAACTGGCTGAATAATTGCTTTCTTAATGTGGTAATTAAATAATTCTTTTTATGAGAACCGAAGGGGCGCGGGGGTGCGGGTCTCCTGTGGAGACCTCTGCGTAGCAGAAGCACCGACCGATCCGGCAGGTGAGACCGACCGAAAAGCCCCCGCAAAATAAGCCGAAGTAATTAACGAGGAGGGGGTTGCCTTGCAGACAGTAATTTGTCCCGGCAGCTTTGACCCGGTAACAAAGGGTCATATCGATATAATAAAAAGAGCGGCGAAAACCTTCGAGAAGGTCATCGTAGCCGTTTTTGTAAACAAGGCAAAGGTGCCGTGCTTTACCATAGAGGAGCGTATCCATTTTCTTGAAAAGGCTCTCGAGGGCGTAGAGAATATCGAGATAGTCTCATGCGAGGGTCTGCTTGCGGATTACGCGCGCGAACGCCGCGTGACCGCCGTTGTCAAGGGGTTGCGCGCCATGTCTGATTTCGAGTATGAGTTTCAGATGGCGCTTACCAATAAAATACTGTATCCCGAGCTTGAAACGCTGTTCTTATCCTCGTCGGCGGAGAATATGTATTTAAGTTCAAGCATCGTAAAAACTGTAGCAAGTTTTGGGGGAGACATCAGGGACTTTGTGCCCGAATGTATTCACGACGAGATTCGTGACAGATTATGTGGAGGAGGAGTAAACAATGAAAGTTGATGAATTGCTTGAAGATCTGACCGATCTTCTGGAGGACGCGAAGGAGCTGCCTGTCGTAAACAAGGTAATGATAGACAAGACGCAGATATCGGATATCATAGACGAGATCAAAGCTAATCTTCCCGCAGAAACACGTCAGGCAAAGCGCGTCGTTTCCGAGAGGAACAAGATACTTGAAGAGGCAAGAAAGCAGGCGGAAACGCTCATCAGCGCGGCAAACAAGCAGCGCACGGATATGCTTGAGAGCAGCGAGATCGTAAAGCAGGCTCGTCAGGAGGCGCAGAGGATAATCCTCGAAGCTCAGACGACCTCGAAGAAGATCAAGAACGCGACCAACAATTATGTTGACACGGTGCTGCAAAAGACGGAGGAGTCTCTCATGGCGAATCTGAAGGATTTCCACGGCAAGAGACAGGCTATCATGAACATGAAGAACGCGCCCACACCCGGCGCACCGTCGCCTGCACCTGCACCCGAGCCGAGCTCACAGAGCATCGACATCAGCATTGCGGACGAAAACAAAGCCGACGAATAACACGATCACGACCGCCTGTTTGTCCAAAGCAAGCAGGCGAGATTTTTAATTAAAAATCTACTCTGGAGATGATCTCAATGAAACAATGTGAATACTGCGGCAAGGAGCTTGACAGCTACCACCTCATGTATTGCCGCGATACCGACTGCGAGGAGCGCGCGATGAGCTTTTACGAAAGGCGCAGAAGCACCGAGGGCGCGTTCGGCGTGGTCAATATAGCGTGTGTTGTCCTTATCATGATCGGACTGGTGATGGCGGTTTTCGCGCCCGTGCCGGGAAATATCGCCGTTGCCGTTTCGCTGATGATACTCGCCGTGACGGTGCTGATATTCCCATACGCGCCGGAGAGCTTCTACAAAAAGTGGCGCATAAAAAAGACGTGCGTTATGGTGCGTGTGTTCGGCGTTTTGCTCGTGCTCGCGTCGTTCGCCTTCGCGGCACTTGCGGTCTATTACAGCACAAAAAAATAATTTTTCGGGAAGTCGGCTCAAACGCCGGCTTTTTTGCTGTATAAAACGGATACTCCCGGAAATAATAACCTAAAACATTTCCGAAAGAGGTATACGATATGACAGCGACTTTTTCAAAGAGGATAATCGTGAGGATAGCGGCGTTCACCGCGGCGGCAGCCGTTTTGCTCGCGGGCGCGGGCTACGCCGGGTACAGGCTTATGTCGCGCTACAAAAACACCGTCGAGGGCAAGTACCAGATGGCGCTCAATAACCTTGCCGACTACACCGCGAACATCAAAACGACGCTCGAAAAGAGCATTTACGCCAACACAAACGCCCAGCAGCAGCCGTCGTTCGCAAAGCTGATGTCTATGTGCGAGGGCGCGAAAGCGTCGCTGTCGCAGCTTCCCATGAGCAGCGGTCAGGCGACGGCGGTGCAGAAATATTTCGCTCAGGTGGGCGACTATTCGTTCTACGCGCTGTCAAAGCTTGCCAAAAACAACACGCTGACCGACGACGAGCGCGACACGCTAAAGCTGCTCTACAAATACGCCTGCGACCTCGATCTTTCCGTGGGGGATATGGCGGCGGCTTATGCCGACGGCTCTGTAACGCTCGGCAAGCCGATGACGCTTGAGGGCAACATAGAGGGTCTCGGCGAAAACACGGAGCTTGCGCTCGACGGCGGCTTCCGCGAGATGAACGAGGGCTTTGCCGACTATCCGACGATGATCTACGACGGTCCCTTCGCCGACAACGTGACGAACAGGAAGTCGGCGTTTCTGAAGGACAAGCCACAGGTCACGCAGGAGCAGGCGCAGACCATCGCGGCGAATTTCCTTCGCGCAGACAAAAGCCGCGTCGTATACGAGGGCGAGACGAAGGGCAACCTGCCGACGTACAATTTCTCCTTCGGCGCGGGTTATATCACCGTGACGAAATACGGCGGCTTTGTTGACATTTACAAAAGCGGAGAGACGTATCAAAGCACGACGCTTTCATACGGCGACGCGCTCGACGAAGCGAAGAAGCGTCTGCTCGAGGTCTACCGCGAGGAATTTACGGAGAGCTACTACTCGGTCAGCGACAACGTATGCACAATAAATTTCGCCTACACAAACGACGGAGTGATCTACTACAACGATCTTGTGAAGGTGAGCGTCAGCCTGCAAACGGGCGAGATAACGGGCTGGTGCGCGACGGGCTATCTGATGAGCCACACAGAGCGCGAGCTGAAAGCGCCGAAGATATCGCAGGCGACGGCGCAGGGCTCACTCAGCCCGGAGCTTAGGGTTCGCTCCTGCAAGACGGCGCTTATCCCGACGGGCGGCGTGGGGGAGGCTCTCACCTACGAATTTACCTGTGAAGCCGGCAACGAAACACTCCTCGTCTATATCAACTGCGAGACCGC
>OMPZ01000162.1 GCA_900313125.1 uncultured Eubacteriales bacterium
GGGCACCCGCTGGTAGGCGACGGAAAATACGGCACGAACGCGATCAACAAAAACGTTTCGCTCAAGTGGCAGGCGCTTTGCTCATATAAGCTGGAGTTTGCGTTCACAACAGACGGCGGCGTTCTCGAATACTTAAACGGCAGGTCCTTTCAAATAAGGGATATCTGGTTTTACGACTACATCAAAGAGCTGAAAAGTAAATAATATTATTAAAAAAACTGACCAAAAGTCATTTAAGCTATTGACTGTTGGTCAGTTTTGTGCTATACTGTAGCAGAAAGGTCGGGAAGGTCGGCTTTTTACCGTGTTTTAACGTCTCCTTGCCCTCGTTTTATAAAAAATAAAGCGGAAAAAAATCACCGTTTATTCAGATTGGCTATTGCACAAAAATCGCCTTTTTGTTATAATAAAATCGGTTGTTTGATTTGCTCAAAAACTCACGGGAATATTTGTGAAAGGTGTGGCGAGAGACAATGAAAAAACTCGATCCTACCGTAAAAAAGGAAACTCTGTATATCGCCTTGTGGACGGTTATCCTGAGCGCGGTAATGCAGTCTGTGTTCCTTATCATCGGTTTGTGGAAACCGCAGGTGCTTTTCGGGAATCTTGTTTCGGCAGCCGCGGCGGTGCTCAATTTTCTTTTGATGGGAGTCACCGTTCAGAATGCCGTAGGCAAGGACGAAAAGGACGCGTCTCAGCTTATGCGTTTTTCGCAGAGCATGAGAATGCTCATGCAGCTTGCGCTTTGCGCTGTGGGCGTGTTTTTCTTCGACCCGGTCGCCTCGATACTTCCGCTGTTTTTCCCCCGCGCCGCGATAATCTTCCGTCCGATGTTCGACAAAAGAATGGGCGGCGAGGAGAAAAGCGAATGATTCCCGATACAACTTAGAAGGTGGTGAAGCAATAAAGTGGACGAAAAAAGATACAGCGCAAAATTCCGCGCAGTCGATACGCTGCTCATTATCATGATGATTTTGCCGATACTTTTCGGGATAACGCTGTATGTTCTCTGCACACCGGAATCGAGCGGTATAGAGATAGCCGGCGCGAGGATCTATTTTACGATCCCGATGCCGCTGCAGCCCTTGCCGATAACCGAGTCTCAGGTCAACTCGTGGCTCGTGATAATTTCGGTGTTCTTCCTCTGCCTGTACCTCACTCACGGACTATCCGCCGACCACCCGACAAAGCGTCAGCATATAGTCGAATGGGGTCTTGAGCAGACGCAAAATCTCGTTGGCGATAATATGGGCGAGTATTTCAAGGATTTCGCTCCGTTCGTAGCGGCGATAATGGTGCTATCCGCGCTGTCGAGCCTGCTCACGCTCGTGGGTCTTTATCCGCCTACGTCCGACCTGAATGTGGTCGGCGGCTGGGCTATCCTTGTGTTTATTCTGATAACGTACTATAAATTCAAGTGCGGACCCGTCCATTATCTCAAAAGCTACACGGAGCCGGTGGCGTTCCTCACGCCGCTCAATGTTATCAGCGAATTTGCAACGCCGGTGTCTATGGCGTTCCGTCATTACGGCAACATCCTTTCCGGCTCGGTAATTTCGGTGCTCGTGGCGGCCGCTCTTCAGGGGCTTTCTGCAATGATATTCGGCAGGCTGCCCGGATTCCTCGGTCAGTTCCCGTTCCTGCAGATCGGTATCCCCGCTGTGCTGTCGGTATACTTCGATATATTCAGCGGACTTTTGCAGGCGTTTATTTTCGCGATGCTGACAATGCTTTATGTAGCGTCTGGCTTTCCCGAAGAGGACTACAGAGAAAAGCTCAGAAAGAAAGCCGCGAACGCGGCTCGGTAAACTCGTTTGTGACGAGAGATTCATACTTAGATTAAAAAAATGTTGAAAAGGAGATCATCATTATGGAACTCGCAATTGGTATTATTTTAGGCTGCTGCGCACTTGGTGCAGGTATGGCAATGATCGCAGGTATAGGTCCCGGTATCGGTGAAGGCAACGCTGTCGCTAAGGCGTGCGAGGCTATCGGACGTCAGCCCGAAAGCAGAGGCGCCGTTACAACAACAATGCTCATGGGCTGCGCCGTAGCCGAGACAACAGGTCTTTACGCGCTAGTTATCGCGATCCTGCTCATCTTCCTCGCACCCGGCAGACTTGTAAACATTCTTGTAGAAACGATGAATACACTCGGTTAATAATTGGAGTTGTTAAATATGCAATCATCAGAGGTTATATCTGTCAATATTTGGCAGATCATCATTTCCATTTGTAACCTTTTGATCTTGTTTTTGATCCTCAAAAAGTTCCTCTACAAGCCCGTTCAGAATATGCTCGACCAAAGGCAGAGCATGATCGACAAAAGCTTTGAAAAGGCAAAAAGAGCCGAAGCAGACGCAAAAAACAGCAAGCTGCTCTACGAAGAAAAGCTTGGCGGCGCGCAGGCCGAGGCGGACGCTATCGTTAAAGAAGCTAAGCTGAAGGCTCAGAAGAAGAGCGACAAGATCGTTGAGAACGCGAAGGGCAAGGCTGACGATATCGTAAATCAGGCTAAAGCGGACGCGGCTCTCGAATACAAAAAGGCTCAGGTGGAGATCAAGCACGAGATCACCGAGGTATCCGCACTCATCAGCGAAAAGATACTCGAAAGGGAGATCAATACCGACGACCACAGAAAGCTTATTGATTCGTTCATTGAGAATATAGGTGACAGCTATGACGGAAACGAGTAAGGAATACGCGGAGGCTCTGTTTGCGCTTGCCGCCGAGGAAAACAAGCTCGACGAGGTAAAAAAGGATCTCGGCGTAGTTCTTTCGCAGTTTCGCGAAAACCCGGCTTACGCCGATTTTCTCGCCTGCCCGAACATTCCGGTAAACGAGCGTCTCGGCGCTATCGACGAGGCGTTCGGTGACGCCGTGTGCGAGTATGTCATCTCGTTTTTGAAGATACTCTGCCAGAAGGGCAGCATTCACAGCGTGTATAAAATAATTCTCGACTTCGACGATCTGTACAAGGCGTCAAAGGGCATAGCCACGGCAAGAGTTATCTCCGCGGTCGCGCTCAAAGCCGACGAGAAGGAAAAGCTCAAGGCAAAGCTCGAAAAGCTGTGCGGAAAGCAGGTCGTAATGGAGTGCATCAGAAGTAGCTCCGTGATCGGCGGAATTATAGTTTATGTAGACGGCAGGGTGCTCGACGGAAGTCTCAAGCGCAGACTGCACGATATTAAGGAAGTGATAGATAAATGAGCCGTAAGCCTGAGGAGATCAGCAGTATTATAAAAAAGCAGATCAAGGATTATAACTCTAAAATAGAAATGGCGGAAACGGGTACGGTCGTGCTCGTAGGCGACGGTATCGCGCGCGTTTACGGACTGCGCGAGTGTATGGCGAGCGAGCTGCTCGAATTTGAGGACGGCTCCTACGGCATGGCGCAGAACCTCGAGAGCGAAACGGTTTCCGTAGCGATCCTTTCGGACACGAACAACATTAGAGAGGGTACGACCGTCAGAAGAACGGGCCGCGTGCTTTCCGTGCCCGTTGGCGAATCGCTGCTCGGACGCGTTGTCAACGCTCTGGGCGAACCGATCGACGGCAAGGGTCCGTCTCACTGCACGAAGGAGAAGCCGATCGAAGCGGAGGCTCCCGGTATTATCGAAAGAAAAAGCGTGTCGAAGCCGATGCAGACAGGCATCAAGGCTATCGACAGTATGATACCGATCGGACGCGGTCAGCGTGAGCTTATCATAGGCGACAGGCAGACCGGTAAGACGGAGATCGCCGTAGATACCATCATCAATCAGAAAAACACAGGCGTGCTCTGCATTTACGTCGCTATCGGTCAGAAGGCAAGCTCAGTAGTTCAGCTTGCAAACGAGCTTGCTCACGCAGGCGCGATGGAGTACACGATAATCGTATCAGCGTCGGCTGCCGACAGCGCGCCGCTGCAGTATATCGCGCCTTACACAGGCTGCGCTATGGCGGAGTATTTCCGCGAGCAGGGCAAGGACGTGCTCATCGTTTACGACGACCTCAGCAAGCACGCAGTAGCTTACCGCGCACTCTCTCTGCTTATCCGCAGACCGCCGGGACGTGAGGCATACCCCGGCGACGTATTCTACCTGCATTCGCGTCTGCTTGAAAGAGCGGCGTGTGTAGCCGAAGAATTCGGCGGCGGCTCTATCACAGCGCTGCCCATCATCGAGACGCAGGCGGGCGACGTTTCGGCGTATATCCCGACGAACGTCATTTCGATCACCGACGGTCAGATATTCCTTGAGACGGAGCTTTTTCACTCGGGTATCATGCCGGCTATCAACCCTGGTATCTCCGTCAGCCGTGTAGGCGGCTCGGCTCAGCTCAAGGGCATGAAGAAGGTCTCCGGCGAGCTCAAGCTGCTTTATTCGCAGTACAGAGAGCTGCAGGCGTTCTCGCAGTTCGGCTCCGATCTTGACGCCGACACAAAGGCAAGACTTGCCCTCGGCGAGCGCATAGTCGAGGTGCTCAAGCAGAACAAGAACGCGCCGGTCGAGGTCGGCTGTCAGGTGGCTATCGTTTACGCCGTTATCAACGGTTATCTCAACGACTGCCCCGTAAACAAGGTACACGACTACGAAGAGCGTCTTTACGAAAAGCTGCGTTCCGATAACCCGGACTTCCTCAAGCGTATCGAGGAAGGCTATTTTGACGACAGCGACGTTGAATCGCTGAAGGCTACTCTGAAGGAAATGAAGAGGTGAGCGTATGGGCGCAGATACAAAAGCCCTGCGAACGAGGATAAAGAGCGTTGACTCGACGCTGCACCTCACCACGGCTATGGGCTTTGTCGCTTCGTCAAAAATGAGACGGGCGACAGACGCGATGAACAAAGGCCGCCAATATTCAAAGGCGGTATCGGCGATA
>OMPZ01000050.1 GCA_900313125.1 uncultured Eubacteriales bacterium
AATATAGATTTTGTATTATTTAGTTGCCGCATTAATAACTTCGGGCTGGTCGTCAAGGTGTTCTCCGATGATCTTTTCAGCCCATACCATGTCGTACCAGCGTCCGAATTTTCTGCCGCAGCTTCTGAATGTGCCGACAGGAGTGAATCCCATTTTATTGTGAAACGCAAGGCTTGCGTTCGTGAGGTATTCGTCCTCGCGGTCGGTAACGCCGATACACGCGTAAACGTTCGTGACGCCCATTTTAACAAGCGTGTTTTCGAGCGCGGTGTACAGCGCGCGTCCTGCGCCCATACCGCGGTGATCCTTGTCAAGATAGATCGTCAGCTCCGCCGACCAGTCGTACGCTCTGCGCCCTATAAATTCGTGCGCGTAGGCGTAGCCGATAGCTTTGCCGTCAAGAGTCGCCTTGAAGTACGGGTAGCGTTTCATCACGCCTTCCATTCTGCGCCGAAATTCGTCGAGCGACGGCGTTTCCCACTCGAACGATACTGCCGTTTTTTCAACGTAATATGAGTAGATCTCAAGCAGCGCGGGCGCGTCCGTCACGTCCGCGCCGCATATAATAATTTCATTCATCGTTTTATACCGTTTTTATCTTGACTCCGCTGTTTTTCAGCAGCTCGATGTAATCGTATTCAAAAGATCCGATAAGCTCGCCCGGCGTTACGATCGGCACTCCCGGCGGATACGCGTAAATGCAGCGCCGGCTGATGTACCGCCCGCTTGCGGCAAGCTCTCTCGTCAGCTCAAGGTCGGGTAGCCGCTCAAGCTCCGCGTTCGTCATTCTGATGCGCATGGGCTTTGGCAGCGGCGGGAACGGCGTCTGCTTTTTCGCGGCGGCGAGCGTTTTGTCGATCTGTAACAGCGCGTCGGCAAGGCGGTCAAGCCCCTGCCGCGTATCGCATACGCTCGTCATTGCGAGCGCGTAAGTCGGATACGCCATTTCAAGCTCGAGAGAGTATTCACCGCGAAGCCGCTCTGTCAGCTCTACGCCCGAAATATCGCTCCCGCTCGTCACGATGACGAGCTTTCCCTTGTCAAAGGCGTAAAAGCCGTGCTGCTCGCAGGAGTCTTTGCCGTGGCATAGCACGGTGAGCCGTTTGAGCTTCTTCATTTTTTCGGAAAAGTCAAGCAGGCTCTTTTCGTATTCGGAAAACGCCTTCTCGCTTTTTTCGAGGAAGTCAAAGCACGCGTCCATCGAAGCCATAAGAATGTACGACGGGCTGCTCGTTTCAAAAACGCCGAGATATCTCTCGAATTTCTCGCGGTCGGCGAGACTGCCGTTTATGTGAGCGACCGCCGTCTGAGTCAGCGAGGGCAGCGTTTTGTGCAGGCTTGAAATAACGATATCCGCGCCGCACGATACAGGCTCGCCCTTCCTGCCGAACGTGCAGAACCGCTGGTGCGCGCCGTGAGCGTTGTCAACGATCAGTAGGACGCCGCGGCTGTGGCATATCTCGGCGATAGACGCGACGTCGCTTACAACGCCCTCGTAAGTCGGCGAGGTTATGACGACAGCCTTCGCCTTCGGGCAGTCAAGCAGAGCCGCCGAAACGCTCTGCGGCGAGATGCTGCCGCAAACGCCCGACTTGTCCATCGTAGGATAGACAAATCTGACGTCAAGCTCTGAAAGCGCGCAGGCGTTGTAGACAGCCTTGTGACAGTTGCGCGCCGCGATAATGCAGTCGCCGCGGCATACTGCCGACGATATCGCCGCAAGTATACCGCAGGTGCTGCCGTTTATCAACATATATGAGCGTTCGCCGTGGAAAACTCTCTGCGCCTTTTCGCACGCCGCTTTCAAAATACCCTGCGCGTCGTGAAGATCGTCAAAGCCGTTTATCTCCGTTATGTCAGCGTCGTAAGGCAAAGACTGCTCAAGCATGGCGCAGTTGCGCTTGTGCCCGGGCATATGGAACGGGTACGCGTCCGACTGCGAATATTTTTTTAAAGAAGAATAAAGTCCGTTTTGTTTTAAATATTTCATTCTATTATATGCGTTTTTAAGACCGCTGTTAAAAATGTCAGCCGGCGTTTTGCAGGAGACCCGCGATATCGCCGAGCTTATCCGTAAAGAAGCCGAACAGGTCGGACGCCGAACCGGTGATGACAGGCTTTATCGTTATCTCGGCTTCGTCGTCGCCGATAACGAGAGTTTCGAGGTCGATAGAGCCGAGCTCGCCGTACTCGGGCAGATCTACCGCGAAATGTGCCGGAACATCGGCCTCCAGCTCGTCGGGGATCATGTATTTTGCCGCCGTACTGAGGTTGGCGCGCTTCAAAAACTGCTTTGCCGCAAAGTCGGGCAGCGGCAGCTTGCCGAGCGTTATGTTTGAAAACTCGAACACGAGCTGACCGTTTGTGAGTTCGACATCACAGTCTGAGTATATGTACATAACGCGCCCGTTTTTCTCGGCGCGAATAAAGCAGCCGCACGGTCCGCTTTGTTTCAGGTCAAGGTACAGCCCCGTGATAAGCGTGGCGTCATCGCTGTGAGGGAGCATATTTTTCTTGTTGAGCAGGAACATCATATAGGAATTGAGCTGCTCCTCCGTTATCGTATAGCTGTCGCCGGAGAATACCGACTTTGCGATCTCAACAGGCAGGTCGCCCGACGGCTCGGCTGTGAATACGTCGGAATTGACCTCCGACATGGCAAGCTTGAAACATATCAGCCCGAGCAGAACGATAAAAAGAATTATCACCGCCAGGGTCATCATGATTTTTTTGAGTACTTTTTTGATAAAGAACGCCTCCCATTATTTCAGTTCGGCAATTGTAACGCCCGATTCGCCCTCGCCGTAAACGCCGAGACGGTACGACTTGACATATTTGCAGGTGCGAAGGTACTTGTGTACCTCCGTGCGAAGAACGCCGGTACCCTTGCCGTGTATTATCGTGAGCTGGTTTATGTTGCTTAGCACGGCGGAATCGATAGCAAGCTCCAACTGCATTATCGCTTCCTGTGCCGTAAGTCCGCGCAGATCGACCTCGGTGATCGCCTTTACGTCAAAATTGCTCCTGTTGACGGTGCGCTTGCCGGATCTGATGTAGCTTTGCGGAGATCTCTTTTTGCTCTCAACGAGCCGCAGATTGTCAAGCTCGACGCGCATCTGCAT
>OMPZ01000049.1 GCA_900313125.1 uncultured Eubacteriales bacterium
CAAGACTTACCGAGTACAAAAACTACCGTCCCAATTCCGAGTATCACGAGGGCAAGGGCGTTTGGACCATAAAGGCAGACATCGCACTCCCCTGCGCTACTCAGAACGAGCTTGATATCGACGACGCAAAGGCACTCGCCGCAAACGGCGTTATCGCAGTATGCGAGGGCGCAAATATGCCCACTACCGAGGAGGCTACAAAGTACCTTCAGGACAACGGCATCTTCTTTATCCCCGGCAAGGCAGCAAACGCAGGCGGCGTTGCTACATCGGCGCTTGAAATGTCGCAGAACAGCGAGCGCATGAGCTGGAGCTTTGAAGAGGTCGATTCCAAGCTCAAGAAGATCATGGAAAACCTCTACGCCAACATAGACGACGCCGCAAAGAGATACGGCATGGAGGGCAACTACGTTGCAGGCGCGAACCTCGCCGGCTTCGAGAAGGTGCTCGACGCGATGAACGCTCAGGGCATCGTTTGATAACGTTTTCTCAATTTTTTAAACGGAGGAATGATCGTATGAAAGATGACAAAACAAAGACGGGTCTTATGCCCATTTGCCCGTTTACAGGCGAGCATCCGAAAATGCTCATCAATGTTCCCGAACGTGACAAACGACTGGACGTTGTTACGGAAAGCGAATACACACAAAACACAGAAACCTACGATTAACAGATCCCTCCCATCGTTCAAAGAGCCGGGTATCTCCTCTCCATTGTTTCCGGCTCTCATCAAATTCCGGCATACTCGTTAAGCTTACACAAGATCGGAGCGTGTCGGGCGGCAGCATCGCATAAATTCTATGCGATGCTGCCTTGTGTTGTCTGTTTTATTTCGCCGTCTGACTAAAAAAATCGGTAAATATCGAACATTTTAATGCAGATGTGCTGTAAAAATCCGAAAGGAGTAACATAATGAAAAAAATACTTCTCTGCAAAGAGACCGACCCGAAGGAGACACGCACGGCTCTTATCCCCGACGATGTGAAGAAGCTCATCGCTATGGGCTACGAGATCAAGGTCGTAAAGGGCACGGGCGAAAAAAGCGGTTTTTCCGACGACGCTTACGTCAAGGCGGGCGCGACGCTCGTTTCTTCAAACGAGGAGGGCTACAAGGGCAGCGAGATCGTGCTCAGGATACTCAAGCCGGAAAGCATTAAGGGTATCGAAGCCGAAACGCTGCATCTGAGCTATCTCGACCCGTTCAACGAAAAGAAGCTGCTCGGGGATATGGCTAAGGCAAAGCTTCAGGCCGTATCGCTGGAGATGATCCCGAGAACGACACTCGCTCAGAAGATGGACGTTCAGTCCTCGCAGACCTCGCTTGCGGGCTATGCCGCTGTCGTAAACGCAGCCGCGAGACTGCCCAAGATACTCCCCATGATGGTAACGCCGTCGGGTACTATCAATCCGGCGAGGGTGTTCGTCATCGGCGTAGGCGTTGCCGGACTTCAGGCTATCGCTACGGCTAAGAGACTCGGCGCGAGAGTTGACGCCTTCGACACGCGCCCCGTCGTTGAAGAGCAGGTCAAGTCACTCGGCGCAAGCTTCGTTAAGATCGATCTCGGCGAGATGGGTCAGACGGATCAGGGCTACGCCAAGGAGCTTACACCCGAACAGATCGCCAAGCAGCAGGAAGCACAGGCGAAGGTCTGTGAACGCTCAGACATCGTTATCACCACGGCTAAGGTATTCGGCAGAAAGGCTCCCCGTCTTATCGGCAAGGACGTTCTCGACAGGATGAAGCCGGGCGCGGTCGTAGTTGACATGGCCGTTTCGACAGGCGGCAACGTCGAAGGCTCAAAGCTTTATGAGGAGGTCGTTCGCGACAACGGCGTTATCATCATGTCGGGCGATATGCTTGAGCGTCAGGTGCCCTTTGACGCGTCAAAAATGCTCTCGGGCAACTTCACGGCATTCCTCACACACTTCTACGACAAGGAAAGCAAGGAGCTCAAGGTAAACACCGACGACGAGATCATGAAGGGATGTCTGCTCACGCAAAACGGTCAGATAATCCACGAAAGATTCAAGTGATATCAAACAGATATATAGAAAGGAAAGAAAAAATATGGCGATCGGAGAAATACTTCTTCTTGTATTCGTATTTGTAATCGCAGGATTTCTGGGCGTTGAGCTTATCTCAAAGGTGCCCTCTCAGCTGCACACACCTCTTATGTCGGGTACCAACGCAATTTCGGGTATCACGATCGTAGGCGCAATCTCCGCTACGGCAGTAGCGCTCCACACAGACGGTCTCATAAGCAATATCTGCGGCTTTGCGGCGATCGTGCTTGCGGCGATCAACGTTGTGGGCGGCTACCTTGTGACCGACAGAATGCTCGAAATGTTCAAGAAGAAGGGAGACAAGAAGTAAGTGAACTGGGAAAACATAAGCGTCATCGCGACGACTATTTTGTACATGGTATCATCTATCCTGTTCATCAGGGGCATCAAGCTTTTGGGAAAAGCCGACACGGCGCGCAGGGGCAACCTGCTCTCCTCGGTCGGTATGCTTATCGCAGTCGTTACCGTTCTTCTTGAAAAGAACGTAACAGACACGCTGACTCAGCCGCCAATGCAGAACGCGTATCTCTGGGCGGCTGCCGCGATCGCACTAGGCAGCGTGATCGGCGCTGTATGGGCTAAGAAGGTCGAAATGACCGGAATGCCGCAGCTTGTCGCTCTGTTCAACGGCTTCGGCGGACTTTCGTCGCTGCTCGTTGCTCTCACTCAGTATATGACCGACAAAAACATCAACGTATTCTCGAGCATCGCGCTCGGACTTACAATAGCTATCGGCGCTATCGCCTTTACCGGCTCGATCGTTGCATGGGGCAAGCTCTCCGGCAAGATGTTCAAAAAGAACGTCGCTATCCCCGGCAAGAATTTCATCAACGGTCTGCTTGCGGCAGTAGGTCTGGCGGGCGTTTGTATCTACGCGCTCAGCATTGCGGGCGTACTTGACTCTGATATCGGCAAGATCGGCATCATCATTGTCACCGCGGCATATCTTATTCTCGGTCTTACGATGGTCGTTGCTATCGGCGGCGGCGATATGCCCGTTATCATCTCGCTGCTCAACGCATTTTCGGGTCTTGCGGCTGCGTTCGCGGGTCTTTCGATCTCGAACTCCGTGCTCGTTGTCTCGGGCTGCCTTGTAGGTACGTCGGGACTTATCCTTACGCTCATCATGTGCAAGGCGATGAACAGAACGCTTTACAGCCTGCTGTTCGGCAGCTTCGGCGCGTCGGCTAAGAAGGGCGCTTCCGGCGAACAGAAGGAGCCGAAGTCGATGTCCGTTGAGGACGCGTACCTCATTCTTGAAGCCGCAAGCTCGGTAGTATTTATCCCCGGCTACGGCATGGCTGTAGCGCAGGCGCAGCACGCCGTTAAGGAGCTTTGCGACAAGCTCGAGGAAAACGGCGCGGAGGTAAGCTTCGCGATCCACCCCGTTGCGGGACGTATGCCCGGACACATGAACGTGCTTCTCGCCGAGGCAAACGTTCCCTACGAGCAGCTTAAAACGGCCGACGAGATGAACCCGCAGATGGCTAACACCGACGTCGCTATCGTTATCGGCGCAAACGACGTTGTAAACCCGTCGGCTATCAGCGACGAGACCTCTCCCCTTTACGGTATGCCTATCATCAACGCGTTTGAAGCGCGCACGGTATTCGTGCTCAAGCGCGGCAAGGGAACAGGCTTCTCCGGCGTTGAAAACCCGCTGTTCACAAATGACAACACGGTCATGATCTACGGCGACGCAAAACAGACGGTATCTTCGCTCGTAAGCGAATTTGACGAAGCATAAATAATACGTTTACTCATAATAAAGCTCCGCTCAACGGCGGGGCTTTTCGTTTTTGCTTTAAAAATCGACCTGCCGTAAAGTAAATAAATATAAAAAAGAAAGATACTTCTATATTTTTCTTGTTTGGAATACCGCTTGAAAAAAAGCAGTAATAATGGTATTATCATGATGTTTGAGAATCTTTGATACAAATTGTAAGAATGTGCCGACCCAAGCTCTATCCCGCACATTCAGGAAGGAAAAGGTATTTTATTTATGAGCAAAAAGCCGAGCAAGCTGTGGATCATCATTCCATGCTACAACGAAGAAAATGTTCTTCCGATCACATCGGAGCTTTTTCTTAACGAACTCAAGGATCTTATAGGAAAGAAAAAGATCACAGATGACAGCCGCATTCTTTTTGTTAACGATGGCAGTAAGGACAAGACCTGGCAGATCATCAGCGATCTTGCAAAATCGGATCCACACTACATCGGTATAAGTCAAAGCCGGAACAGAGGTCATCAAAACGCTGTTCTCGCCGGACTTATGGAGGCAAAGGACAAGGCTGACATCACTATCTCTATCGACTGCGACGGTCAGGACGATATCACCGCAATGGAGGCTATGGTAGACGAATACCACAACGGTAACGAGGTAGTTTACGGCGTAAGAAATAAGAGAAAAACCGATACCTTCTTCAAAAGATTTACCGCAGAGAGCTTTTACAAGCTCCTCAACTCAATGGGTGCGGAGGTCGTATTCAATCACGCCGACTACAGGCTTATTTCCGCGCGTGTTTTGAAGGAGTTTGCCGAGTTCAAGGAGGTCAACCTTTTCCTTCGCGGACTGATCCCGCTCGTTGGTTTCAAAAGCACCTCTGTTTACTATGAACGCCATGAAAGAATGGCCGGCGAATCGCATTATCCTCTGAGCAAAATGCTCGGACTCGCTTTCGACGGCATAACAAGTCTTAGTGTTCGCCCGATACAGATGATCACGATGTTCGGCTGCTTTGTAGCCGTAATGAGCTTTATCGGAATTCTCTGGGCTATCATTGCCGTGATCCTCGGTCAGACGGTACAAGGCTGGGCGAGCATGACCTGCATTATCTGCTTCTTCAGCGGTATCCAGCTCGTTTCACTCGGTATTATCGGCAACTATATAGGCAAAATATATATGGAGGTCAAGCACCGTCCGAGGTATATCATCAGCGAAAGGACATGGGAGAAAAATGACGAATAGGGAGATAAATTATGCTGTTTACTAAAAAAAGAATCCGACAGATAGCTGTCGTAAGTCTGGTCGTTTTGATAGTCAGCTTGATACCTATTCTGGCTGCATCATTTTACGCACATCAAACACATGATGACTTCGGTTATTCGATCCGAGTACATAACGCTGTGGAGAATGGTGACAACATTTTTCAGCTATTTTCGGAAGGTATAAAAGAAACGGCAGAACGATATCATACATGGCAAGGTACTTATTCAGCCATTTTCATCTTTTCAATGCAGCCCGGAGCTTTTTCAGAAAAAACATATTTCTTGTCAACGTTTCTGATATTAGCTGCACTTATTTTTTCTACAGCCTTTCTTTTCAGTACAATATTTAAGGCTTTGAATCTTGAAAAGGAATATGCCACTATCATCTCTTCTATCATACTGTTTTTGTCTATACAGTTTGTTTACGACAAAAGTCAGGCATTTTATTGGTGGAACGGAGCATCTTACTATACTGTATTCTATTCGTTCGCGCTGATCATGTTTGCGTTTTTGATAAAGCTTTACACAGAGAAAAAGAAAAACCTGAGGATCACTTATCTGATAGCGTCACTTTTATTGGCTTTTGTTATTGGCGGTGGTAATTATTCTACCGCACTATGCACATTGGTAATTCTTACACTTGCAATTGCGCTTTTGATAAAAGAAAAGAAAAAAGACGCCATTTCCTTCTCGGCAGTTTTTGTTGTGCTTATGGTCGGCTTGGCTATTAGTGCTGCTGCACCCGGCAACAGCGTAAGAGCCGGACTTTATAACGGGTACTCCCCTGTTCAGGCTGTTTATCAATCTATTGCAAACGCAGCTCATTTCTTCTACGAGTGGGCAGGACTTCCGCAGATTGCTGCTTTTACTTTGATCGCAATGATCGTTTACCGACTGACAAAACGGATTAACTTTGATTTCAAATATCCGCTTGCAGTATGCATTCTTACATTTCTTGTTTTTGCAACACAAATAACACCTCCGCTTTACGCCATGGGGCATGTTGGCGGCGGTCGACAGGTAAATATTTATTATTATTCGTATTACCTTGTCTCTGTTATAAACTTGTTCTACATTTGCGGTTGGATTAACAAACAGGGATTCTTTTCCATCCACGAAAAAAAGCTCAAACCTGTTCTTTATCGTTACATAATAATAGCCGTTCTGATTGTTTTTAGCATTGGCTGTTGGGGACATGGCGTTAAAAATATGACTTCGTTTGACACTTCGATCGCTTTACTCGACGGAACCGCAAAGGAGTACAGCAAAGAATACTTTGAAACGATCGCCGAAGTTAAACGAGGTGAAAGTGTTGTCTCCGAAATAGAGACCGTTCCTGATTTTTTCCTTGATTTCGGTTTAGGCACGAGTCCTGATTATTGGGTCAACAGACAAATATCGACATATTATCATAATGATGGTATAGTAAAAAAATAAAACACCTTATGCTTACGGCTGCCGCAGATCAAACGTTTGCGGCAGCCTTTACAATTTTTCACCGACAAAAGGTTTGTTATTTTTTAAAATGTTGGTTTGTCAATGATGTATTACACTTTTTCAAGGAAAAATAACCTCGCCAGTATCTAAAAAGTGATCAAGAAATTCACGAGGAGATTTCCAACCGAGAGGGCGCATAGGAAAGTTGTTGTATTTCCTGTTGTGTACAGCTAATTGCTTTCTAAAGTCTTCAAATGAGTAGAATTTATGGGAAGCGTAGAAGTATTCGTTGTCCTTGCGATTATCATGATATTCTTCGGTCTGCACTCTGTCGGATTTCATGTAAACAGCGAGAAGGAGTCTGTCACGGTCGGATTTATCTGCACCGGCGACGAAAGCACGCCTTACAGCGCGAACTTCCTGCGG
Source organism: uncultured Eubacteriales bacterium (assembly GCA_900313125.1). Lineage (GTDB taxonomy): Bacteria > Bacillota > Clostridia > Oscillospirales > Acutalibacteraceae > RUG592. The sequence goes on from OMPZ01000049.1 coordinate 6,919, forward strand.
CAGCCTGCGAAGGCTATAAGGGCGAGCACGCCGTTTATCACATTTCGTTTAGCGAGGACATGACCGACACAGCGCCAAACACCTCTATGATCGGCGCGCGCACCGACTGGGCGCCGTACATCTGCTCGGCGGTAGACGCTGTGATTAAAAACGTCAGGATCGAGGATACCATCTCCGGCAGCGTACACGGTAACGACGCAGGCGGAAGCTTTGCCGACGGCTGGGTAAAAACGCTCGATCTGAACCGCGCCATCGCACCGAAGGGCGGCGAGGATATCATGAACGACACTATCGCCGATCTGAAAAACGGACGCTGCCATATTTTCGTCGGTGACTACGTCGGTGCCGACCCAGACAACGAGTCCGATACATACGATCTGTCGACGGAGTATCACGAGTGCAAAAACAGCTCGACTCCGACGTTCCATTACATCTTGAAGGATATCGTTACAATAGAAGAATAAATTAAAAACTCCGTGATGAGAGCTTGATCTCACACGGAGTTTTCTTTTTAATCAAACGCTGCCGAGCATTCTTTGAGCTGGTCTATTATCGAAATGTGCTGAGGACAGACGCTTTCGCATTGTCCGCAGCCGATGCAGTCGCCGGCACGGGAAACAGCGGTAACGGCTTTATAATCGTCGAGCGACGCTTCAAGCTGACCGCTGCCGATGCGCTTGTTCATCGCGGAAAAAATATCGGGGATCGGTATCTGCTTCGGGCAGCCCTTGGTACAGTAGCGGCAGGCGGTACACGGTATCGTTTTTGTGCCGCTCATGATGCTTTGAGCCTTGTAGATTATCTGCCGCTCTTCGTCGTTTAACGGCTTGAAGTCCTTCATGTACGAGAGGTTATCCTTCATCTGCTCTACGTTCGACATACCCGAAAGCACCGTCAGTATCCCGTCGAGCGAAGCGGAAAAGCGTATTGCCCACGAAGCCGGCGACATTTCCGGCGCGTAGTCGGAAAACATTTTACAGATCTCCTTCGGGGGATTCGCGAGCGCGCCGCCCTTTACCGGCTCCATAACGACGATCTTTTTGCCGTGCTTTCTTGCAACCTCGTAGTTTGCGCGCGAGGTCACCGACTTATTCTCCCAGTCGGCGTAATTTATCTGGAGCTGAACGAACTCCACCTCCGGGTGCTCCGTCAGTATCTCGTCGAGAAGCTTTGGGCCCGAATGGAACGAAAACCCGACGTGACGTATCAGCCCCTTTTCCTTCATCTCCTGCGCGAAATCCCATATACCGAACTTCTCATATTTCTTGTAATTATTGTTCATAATACAATGGAGAAGATAGTAGTCGATATAATCGACATTCATGCGCTTCAGGCTCGTGGTGAACTGCTTTTTCGCGTCGCTCTCGGTCAGGGCGGCCTGAACGAACAGCTTCGTCGCGATAGTGTAGCTGTCGCGCGGATAACGCCCCACAAGCGCCTTCCCTATCGCGTCCTCCGAGCCGGGGTAAACGTGAGCCGTATCGAAATAGGTAAACCCCGCCTCCATAAACAGATCGACCATTTCCTTTGTCTGCTCGACATCTATCGAAAGCAGCTTTTTGGGCAGACGCATCAGTCCGAACCCGAGCTTTTTCGTATTTTCCATATCGGTGCTTTTGCCTGTCATAAACATCGACTCCTTTCTCTTTTTAAAGATAACATATCGCGCTTTGGCTGTCAACGAGTTTTGCGAGATCCGAATAACCAAAATCTGCCGCCCGGCAATAGTAAAAATGACGAAAGCTGTACATGAAAAACCTTGTACATAAATAAAACTTATCCCATAGCTTGTATACGCACGCGATTTGTGGTAAAATTTAAAGGTCGGAGGTGACGGAAAATGATCTACACAATAAACGAGACTCTCACGCCTGTCAAGGGCGATGCTTTTGCCGCAAACGGCAAGCCGTTCGTCGCTATACTGACAAAAAGCGAGTGGAAGGAACGGCGCGACCGCTTTGATATGGGTATCGAGATCGACCCCGAGGAATCCGAGATCGTTTTCACAAAGGCGGAGGTAAACTACGATTCCATCACGGGAACGTTTTCCATACCGAACCGTGACGATTTTTCTCAAAAGGACACGACCTTCGCGTTCGCGCTCGACGAAAAGGGCATCGTTTTTATAGATGACAGCGGCATGGTCTCGCGAATAGTCGGTCAGATACAAAACGAGAAAAAGTGGAGAATGCCGAGCCTTGAGCGGTTCATCTACGACTTTCTCGACAGACTCGTCAGCGGCGATCAGCAGCTTCTTTCGCGCTACGAGTGGGAGCTTTACGGCATGGAAAACATCATCACCCGCGACGAGGAGCTGTTCGGCGTTGACAGAGTGAACGATATCCGCGGCGACGTCAGAGACCTTCACAACCACTACGAACAGCTTCTCGATATGGCGGAGATCCTTGAGGAGAACGAAAACAACTTCTTCAAAAAGAACAACCTTCGTTATTTCAGGCTTTTCGCGAACCGTATCGAACGGCTTCGCGACACCTCGGCTGGTATCAGCGAATATACGATGCAGATACGAGACCTTTACAAAATGCACCTTGATATCAAGCAGAATAACATCATGACGATACTCACCGCCGTCACCACCATTTTCATGCCGCTGACGCTGATCGTTGGCTGGTACGGCATGAATTTCAGGTATATGCCGGAGCTTGAATACCGCTGGAGCTACCCCATTCTCGCGGTTTTGAGCATCATTATCGTGGGTATAAACATATACGTCTTTAAAAAGAAAAAGTGGATGTAATAAAAACGCAGCCTGTGCGATCGACACCGGGCTGCGTTTTTGTTATTCTTTGACAAACAGAGCGTATTCATTTTAGTCATATCGCTAAATCGGAAAAATCAGGGAAAAAGCTATTGACAAAAGAATATTATTGTGATATCATTTTGATATCACGAAGAGTGATAAACATACATACCTGTAAAGGGGGAACTTATTATGAAAGAAAAGATTATTTCCGGAAAGAAAAATGGTATGGCGGTGCTCATTCTGACTATCCTGCTGTACATAGCCGCTATCCCTGCGCTCATCATCGGCGATTCGCTCGAAACAGCCGCGGGTACTGTGCTGATAGCTGTTTCGCTTATCTGGATCTGTCTCGGCTGGATACTGCTGATGGGGCTCAAGGTGTTAAAGCCGCAGGAAGCTCTTGTGCTCACTCTGTTCGGCAAATATATCGGTACACTTAAGAGCGAGGGCTTTTACTGGGTCAACCCGTTCTGCACGGCTGTCAACCCTGCAGCGTCCACAAAGCTCAGGCAAAGCGGCGACGTCGGCGGCGACGATATCAGCGCAAAGCCATATAAAGCGACCGGCGAAGGCACGGCTTCAGCCGCTGTTCTCGACAAGCGTCTTTCTCTGAAAATGATGACGCTCAACAACAACAAGCAGAAGATCAACGACTGTCTCGGCAACCCGATCGAGATCGGTATCGCAGTTATCTGGCGCGTAGTCGATACGGCAAAGGCAGTTTTCGACGTTGACAACTACAAGGAGTACCTTTCTCTGCAGTGCGACACGGCGCTGAGAAATATCGTTCGCCTTTACCCCTACGACGTTGCGCCCAACGTTGACACAACGGGCGACGGAGTCGCTGACGAGGGCAGTCTCAGGGGTTCGAGCGAGATCGTGGCTCAGCGTATCCGCGACGAGATACAGGAGAAGGTAAGCAACGCCGGCATTGAGATCATCGAAGCAAGGATCACATATCTTGCGTACGCTCCCGAGATCGCCGCTGCAATGCTGCAAAGGCAGCAGGCGTCGGCTGTAGTAGACGCAAGAAAGCTCATCGTAGACGGCGCTGTCGGCATGGTCGAGATGGCTCTCGAGCAGCTCAGCGAGAAAAACGTTGTCGAGCTTGACGACGAGCGCAAGGCGGCTATGGTATCGAACCTGCTCGTAGTGCTTTGCGGCAACCACGACGCGCAGCCCGTAGTAAATTCGGGCAGTCTGTACTGATATGGCAGCAAAAAAGCAGGTGCCCTTACGTCTGTCCGAAAAACTGTATAACGATATAGCGTCTTGGGCAGAGGACGATTTTCGGTCGGTAAACGGGCAGATAGAATATTTACTGACCGAATGCGTAAAGCAGCGACGCAAAAACGGCGGCTATGTCGGCAAGGAGATAGACTCACCGCCCAATTTCGATGTCAGCGATTTTGACGATGGCAGCAAGTAAGAAACGCAAACGAGCGCACCTCCCAATTTTTTGAGAGGTGCGCTTCTTTCTTTTTTCTCTTGTAACAACGGTCTGACGCGCGGTCAAGTATCGGCAGGCGTGCGCTTTTTCTTTTTTGTTTTTATTGCTCTTATCACAAAAAAGAGTATCACCAGAATGACTGCCGCCGATATCCCTGCTATGACGCCAACGGGAAGATGCAGAAGCTTTTTATTGAAAAAGGCAACGCTGCTGCCGTTTTTCGCACTAAATACGATATAGCTGCCGTCTCTCTCATAGTCGGTCTTTTTGAAAGCCCCGCCGTCGGCGACGTAAAGTGTGCCTTCGTCGGTCATTTTCAATCTGACGCGCAGATCGCCGGAATAGCTGCTGACTTCGACTGTGTACGCCGCAAGCTGTTCGCCCTTCTCTCCGTCGATCGAAACGGGGTCTGACAGCGGCGCCGCCGTAAGCTCCTGCCCCTCGTAGAAATTGCCCTCGGCAAGCATGAGCGGTACGTCCTCGCCTGTGGCGATAGTTGTTTTCGGGTTCTTGTATTCGCCCTCGACGGTAAGGCTGTAATAAATGTTGTCGGCGTCGAAGTCGTCCCATTTCCAGTATTTGGTGCCGTCCATCTTGACCTCGGGCAGCTCGTCAATGCTGCCGCCAAAGGGCACTTCCTTTATGGCGACAGTTTCGCCGCCCGCGATGAACGTTACCGTTATCTTTCTGAAAAGCTCCGGGATATCGTTCTGCTTCATCATGTCGGCGTAGCTTACAGGCTCCGCCTTTCCCTTGTAGCTGATACCGTCGATACCGCCGAGACCGTTCTCGACGAAGAGACAGTTCTCTACCGTACCGTCCGCGCTTCCCGCAACAGAGCCGCAGTACTCCTTCTCGCTCTTAACGTATGAATACGATTTGCAGTCGGTGATGTTGCAGCCGCTGCCAACGATGCCGCCGACATATTTGCCGCCGTAAAGAACACAGCGCGCATAAGACGAGCTGATGCTGCCCTTGCTGTTTCCGGCGACGCCGCCGCAGTTGTCTCCGCCCTTTACCGTTCCCGAGCCGACGCACGAGATGACCGCGCCGAAATCGGCGTTCCCGACAATGCCGCCCGAGCTTTCCTTCTTCGCTTCAACGTCGTTTTTGCTCTCGCAGCCGCTTATTACCGAGAACACAAGGTATTTCGCGTTCGCGAGCAGTACGTCGGACACTCTCAGCTTATCCTCGGCGTCGAAGCTCAGCTCGTATGATACAGAGCCTGCCGTGCCGCCGACGTTCGTCTCTCCGCTGACAGAGCCGTGATTTGTGCAGTCCTTTATCACGCCGGTACTGTAGCGCTCCGGGTGCTCCGCCGAGATATCGGTCTGACGGTCTGTCTGACCGTCCTTCAGGTCGGACGCCTTGTCAAGAAAGCTGTTCGTAAGTGAATCGCAGGCAGCAAGAAGCTGCTGAGCGTCGTCGGATATCTTCGCGGGCGCGTTTTTGAGCGACTCGCGCACCCTGTCCGCCTGGTCGGCAATATCGCCGATATCGCTTATGACCGACTGAACGTCGGGGCGTGTAAACGACACGGAAAGTATAGCGTTTTCAAGCTCCTCCGACAGACCCGCGGCGGAGTCGAGATACTTATCGGCTTCGCCGTCGAGACGGCGGAGTATGCTGTCAATGCGCTCGGGGTCTATCGCCGCAAGCTCCGTCTCGGACATTTCGGCAAGCTCCGACGCGAGCCTTCTCGCTCTGTCGAGGTCGCTGCTGTCTATCGCCGAGCTTATCTCGGTCAGCAGCTCGTCTGTGGTATAGCCGGAGCTTGAACGCTCCCTTTCGCCGTTTTGTATATGACCGGCAATATCTGCCGATTCGCGTTTTTCTCTGATACGCCTGAGCGTCGTGTCTATCGAGAGAACAGCCGTGTGATCTCCCTCATCGTTTCGTATAAGCTCGAGTATCTCGGTCAGCTTGCCGACGTCGATGCTGTTTTGCGTGTCGGAGGTCAGCTTCTTCAGCTCGCCGACGAGCGAATTTATCTTCGCTTTATCGTGCGCGTCGATCGCGTTCGCAATGTCGCCGCCGATCCTGTCCAGCGCAGTCCGCGCCTGTGAAACGTTCGACGAGATCTGACCGATAACAGCCGAGGTATCGCTGCCTGCCGCGTCTACAAAGCCGCTCATCTTGTCGAGATCGGACTTGAGCTGCGCCGAATCGGTCTTTAAGCCCTTGTTGAAGCTGTCAAGCTCGCTGGCGATATTGTCTAACGAGGTTTTCAGCTCGCTGAGCGTGCTCTCCGAAATATCCCACACGGTATACGGCTCAGCCTGACCGACTATCCCGCCGACGTCCTTGCGCCCGATGACCTTCGAGTTGTTGACGCAGCCGCTGACCATGCCGCTCTGTCTGCCGACGATGCCGCCCACGTTGTAGCCCGTGCGTTCGTAGCCGATATCTCCGTTGTTTTCGCAGCCGCTTACCGTGCCGCCGGAGGACCCCGAAATTCCGCCGATATCGGTTATATCGAGGAAATCGTCCTCAGATATCTCCGACACATCGAACGAGAAGCCCTTTTCAAGCGTCGTATCCGGGACAGCTACGAGCGTTGTATTGATGCTGCCCCTATTCTCACAAGCATTCACAACGCCGCTGTTCTCGCCCGAAATGCCGCCTATACGGTGCTGACCCGTCGTGCTGCCCGAAAAGGTACAGCCGACGACCATACCTTTGTTGACGCCGACAACGCCGCCGATGCTTTCAACGCCGCTGACCGTACCCTTGAAGGTGCAGTCCTTGATAACGCCGTTGTTTTCGCCCGCGATGCCGCCGACATAGCAGCCGCTGCCCGATGGCGTTACGGTACCCTCGACGTCGAGGAGATTTATCCTGGCATCCTTTGAGGTGCAGCGGAAAAAACCAACGTGTGAGCCTTCCGTATCAACGTCAAATTTTGTGATCTTATGACCGTTGCCGTTGAACGTTCCGCAAAAATACGGTATTCCAGTAAAATTGACGCCGCCGAGGTCAATGTCGCCTTCAAGCTCGACGTCAAGCCCCATAGAGTAGCCGTCGAACGTGCATTTTTCCGCCAAGGAAACAAGCTCGGCTGACGTTCTGATCCTTTCCGTCCTGCCCTTTTCGCTTTGGGCGAACGCCGTAAGCGGAAGTGACGCCGCGATCACCGACGCCGCAAGGAACAATGCTGTAAGCTTTTTCATCTCCGCTCACCTCCCATGTGGATCGTAAAGCGCGTTTTCTCGATCGGCGTGTCAAGCAGAACTATGAGCTGCGGAAGGACAGTCAGAACGAGGATCACCGAAATGAGCGCGCCCCTGCCGACGGCAAGTCCGATATGACCGATATAAACGTCGCTCACGCGCATGGATATCAGGAAGCCCGCCATCGTGAGTATCGAACCCGAGGTCAGTATCGTCGGGAAGCTTTCGTTGACAGCCGATACCATCGACTCACGTTTGTCAAGCTTTTTCCTGTTCTCCTGATAGTGGTTCATGATGACTATGGCGTAGTCGATCGTCGCGCCCATCTGGATCGCCGAAACGATCATGTTAGTTACGAACGAGCTTGTTATATCTGTCAGGTACGGGAACGAGAAATTCATCCAGATACTTCCCTGAATAACGAACACAAGCAGCGCGGAGCCTGCTACCGTCTTGAAGGTAAAGAGAAGTATCACCAGTACGAATATGATCGTCAGCATATTGATCTTAAAGCTGTCGCTGTTGAAGGTGTCGGCAAGGTCGCGCGCACTCGTTATCTGTCCGATGACGAGCACCTTTTTGTCGGGCGTACCGTCGCCGTAATACTTCCGCGCGGCAGTTCTGATGTCCTCAACGAGCTGTACGCTCTCCTCGCCTTCAACAGGAACGGTCGCCGTGACGATGATACGCGTGTAATTCTCGCCCTTGAGCTGATCTATGCCCTTCATGAGCGTTGCGCGAAGCTCTGTGAGACGATCGAGCTTGTCGTCGTCAAGGTTCACGATGCCCTGATCCACCTTATCGAAAAGGTAGAGGAACATATCTATGAGCGGTACCTTGTAGTCCTCCGAGCTTTTGAAAATGCTCTGATACTGCTGGTGCTCTACGCCGTACGCCTGGTACAGCAGCACCGCCTTTTCTATGTCTATATCGACAAGCTCCGAGAACATACGCGGTGTGTACAGGTCGGTGAGGACTCTGTTGTCCTCGATCTCGATATTCGCAAGACCCGTCACGCTCTTTACGTTATCGAGCGTGAGTATCTCCTTTGTCACGGCTTTTTCGTACTCGTAATTCCCGGAGGGAACTATCAACGCGATCATAGTCGAATCATTGAACGTGTCGGTTATCTTATGCATAGCAGCGCGGCTTTCGGAATAGACAAGCTCATCAATGCTGCTGTCGTCGAACGCGTAGCTCGCCTTTGACGAAAAGAAGATCGAAAACGGGATAAGGATAAGGAACACCCAGACGAAGCAGTATTTCGATCTTGTGAGCGCTCTGCCCCAGAGTGAGATATCGGGAACATGAGAGCGGTGCGCCGTCTTTTTGAGCATTTTCGGGAACAGCATGATAAGCCCGGGCATGAGCAAAAGCACGGATAATATGCTGAAAATGATACCCTTTGTCAGAACTACGCCCAGGTCGTAACCCAGACGGAACTGCATGAGCGTAAGCGCAAGAAGCCCGGAGATCGTAGTAAGGCTCGACGAGGATATCTCGATAATGCCCTTTGATAAAGCCTGGATAAGCGCTTCCTTTTCCGAATCGCGCTGCCGCACCTCGTCCTGATAGCGGTGAACGAGAATGATCGAATAGTCGATCGCGAGGGCAAGCTGGAGGATAACGGCGATCGAGTTTGTGATCGACGAGATCTCCCCGAGGAGATAGTTCGTGCCCATATTCAAAACGGCGGCGAACGCGAAAACTATGAAGAAAATGACAACTTCAAAGTAGCTGCGCGACGTAAACAGCAGCACGCCCAAAATGACCGCGAGGGCAAGCAGCAGAACGCCGACCATTTCCGACGCGATCTCGGCCATTCTGTTGACGCCGATCTCTGAGGAAATATATGTGTCGTACTCCTTGAGGTCGTCCTTTATGCCGTTCATTTCGGCGATGATCTCCTCGTCGTCGCTGACGCCGTCGAACGAAACGGAAAGCAGCGCCGCGGAATTGACAAAATGCTCCTCAGTCTCGTCAAGCGTGACGGAGGAAACGTGATCTTTCGCTTCTATCATATCGGCAAGCTTCTCCGCCGTCTCATAGGTTATATTCGACACCATGATATCAGCCGACGCGTAGGTGATAAATTCGTCCTCCATTATCGTCAGACCCTGCCGCGTTTCTGTCTCGTCGGGGAGAAACGCCGTGATATCCTCGTTGACCTTTACCTTTGAGATAGACAACGCTCCGAAAACCGCCGCCGCAAGAAACATCGCCATTATCAGGAAACGATAACGCACTATCGCGGCCGCCAGCGAATACATAATATCGGGTTTATCTTTCAGCTTTTCTTTTATCATTCGATCCACCTTATTACATATTATACAAAACTAAAGAATATATGCTGACCGCATAAATTATACAACCACTTCCCCTCCTTGTCAATAAGCGGGCTGGCAATTACGCGGTTGCAGGTTGTTTAGGGCACGACTTTTTCGCCGCGTGGCTCGGCGTGCCTACTTCGGTTATGGCGCGGAGAAGATGTTGTTTTACCGATATAGTACAGCGGAATTTGCCTGTACCCACTCGGGTACGCCCGGGTCTAATATTAATGAAAATGATTATTGACATTTTAAGCTATTAATGATAAAATTACTGTAGGAATGTATTCGAGTTTGTGCAAATTTGCTTATTATGCAATGTTACTAAAATACTCACCTCACTTTATACATACATCACAAAGGGGAAATCATTAATGAAGATCACGGAGCACA
>OMPZ01000014.1 GCA_900313125.1 uncultured Eubacteriales bacterium
CATCGGCGCAGAGGACATGACTCAGAAGATACAGCAGGAGAACTGGATGGACTTCGACGTTCTCATCACAACACCCGACTGCATGGGTCTCGTTGGCCGTCTCGGCCGTATCCTTGGACCTCGCGGTCTTATGCCGAACCCGAAGGCAGGTACGGTAACACCCGATATCGCAAGAGCTATCAAAGAGGCTAAGGCAGGTAAGATCGAGTACCGTCTCGACAAGACAAACATCATTCACTGCCCGATCGGCAAGGCTTCCTTCGGCGCTGACAAGCTCCAGGAGAACTTCGACACGCTCATGGGCGCGATCGTTAAGGCTAAGCCGGCTGCTGCAAAGGGTCAGTACGTTAAGTCCTGCGCAATCGCTTCGACAATGGGTCCGTCTGTGAAGATCAGCCCGAGCAAGTTCCAGGCTTGATGTTATTTTGATTTTACAAGAAGAGCTTTCGCAAGAGAGCTCTTCTTTTTTTATAAAATTTTCTGTTCTTTGAACAAAAACACACCATGTCGGTTGTACTATTAATAGGAAGCAATAAACAAGCCGGTTTGACAGTAGTTTCCATATATATGGGCAAGACTGAAAACTTAAGAATGAAAAAATGAATAATAGTGGAAGATCGCTTCGCTCTTTTTATTTATCGTTTTAAAAGCATTTTCTGTAAAACAGGAGCGAAGCGACTCCGATATCTTTAAGTTTTAAGTTTTAAATCTTCAGTTCTCAGTAAAAAACTAAAGTTGATGACATTTTGTATAAAAAGGGGGGATAAGATGACAGAGCAGAACGGCACACACCGTGCGGAAGAGATAATCCGCAAATATGCAAACCTGATATACCGCGTAGCATATCAGAATTTACAGAACAAGGCTGACGCTGACGACGTTTTCGGCGATGTGTGTCTGACTGTGGTCACGAAAGATCCCCCCGACGACAGCGAGGAGCACCTGCGCCGCTGGCTTATTACCGTGACGATAAACAGGTGCAAAAATGTTCGCAAGTCGTTTTGGAAAACGAGAGTCGACCCGATCGACGACCACGCCGATCTCGCCGCGAATGAAACGCGCGAGGTCATGGCGGAGCTGCAAAGGCTGCCGGAGAATTACCGCAATGTCGTGTATCTTTACTATTACGAGGAATATACGATCGCGGAGATCGGCGAGATACTCGGCAAAAGCCCGAACACGATCGGAACATGGCTCAGACGCGCAAGAGAGAAGCTCAAAGGTATTTTAGAGGAATGAGGTGCTTGCTATGAAGAACAACAAATACACGCGGGCGATAAGCTCGGTAGAGGTAAGCCAAGAGACGATAGAGAAAGGGCTTGCCCGCGCCAAAAACGCAGGGCAAAAAAGGACAGGAAAGGTGATCTTTATGAAAAAATGGACAATTGCGGCGGCAGCAGCGTGTCTTGCGGTCGTTATCGGTGTAAGCGGCGCGGTATGGACGGGCAGAGATGCAGGCGGTACGGTACAGACTGAGCACAAATTCACCATAACTGCCAATGCTGCCGAATTGAAAAGAGATGTTCGTTTGGAGGTCGACGAATTGACGGCAGGCGGAGGCGGTGTGGAATTTATCGAGGAGGATAAAGCACTCGGAATTGAGCAGGGCGTGCCGTTCAACCTCAGAGTAGAGGGCGATGATATCGAAAGCGTGACTTTTTCAACCGAACAATACGCAACTGACGAAATGCGCATGAGATTCATGCTCAGAAATGATTTTGCTTCTCTTACGGAAAATAACGGAACGGACAACAAGATAAGCTCACACAGCTATATACCGGATTGTATCGGTGCGACGACTTTTACCGTTCCGTATGAAAACCAGCTAACTAATGAACAGTTTGAATACAGAAGCGAGAACTCGTCTCGCGATTGGTACGTTCCGCTGGAGCTGTACATTATAATGGATAGTGTGCCTGCGGAGGATTTCTATGCGGAACACCCCGATTTTAAGAATGACAGACATCCTGATATACTGCACAGCGCGATGATCGAAAACTTTTCACGTTACTTCAATGAAAACAGCGAAAATGCGCGTATTGCCGTTACTGTCAATTACAAGGACGGTGCGGTGCAGACAGAAGAGATCCAGCTTTACTGCGAGCTTTGCGATGTTGCCGACAGCGGCTCTCATTGGTATAAACCGGTTCTGTACGCTTCGCTTTATGACATTGCCACTCCTGACACACCTGTGATAGGATAAATAATAGGACTGCGGTCGGTTATTTCAGTAACCGACCGCAAATATTTAAAAATGATTTGAAAAAATTTTGATTTGTAGTTGACAAGCAGTTGAAAAGATGATATAATACTATTGCTGTCCAAAGACAGCAGGTGCAGTTTAATGATAACTGCTTAAAGTTTATTCGCCTGCCGAGGAACGAGCATGAATTATATCGACGTGTAATTTAGTGCCTTTCTCTCGGTTTTGGGAGAAAGGCTTTTTTGTATTATATTTCGGAGGTGAATCAATTTTGCCAAGTCAGAAGGTTCTTGAAGAAAAGAAAGCTGTCGTAGCAAGCGTTGCAGATAGACTTAAGAACTCCGTTGCAGGTGTTGTTGTAAGCTATGAGGGTATCAACGTTGAGGACGACACACAGCTCAGACGTGAACTCCGCGAGGCAGGTGTTCAGTACACAGTTGTAAAGAACACATTGCTCGGACGTGCTGCCGAGGAGGCAGGTCTTGACGATCTTAAGGCTGTTCTCGAGGGCACAACAGCTCTCGCAACAAGCGCAGAGGATCACACAGCGGCTGCAAGAATACTCGCTAAGTACGCTGAGAAGAACGAGAAGTTCACGATCAAGAGCGGTTACCTTGACGGTAAGGTAGTAGGCGTTGATACGATCGACGCACTCGCTAAGCTCCCGTCGAGAGATGTTCTCCTTGCTACTGTATGCAACGCCCTCAACGCGACTATCGCAGGCTTTGCACGCGCAGTACAGGCAATCGCAGACAACGGCGGCGGCGAGGCTTCCATCGCAAAGAAGGAAGCAGAGGCAGCTCCCGCAGAAGCATAATTTCGCTTCGTTTTACACTTTTAATTTTGAAAATAACTTATTACATTGGAGGTAAATTACCATGGCATCAGAGAAGATTAATGCTATCGTTGAAGAAGTTGGTCAGCTCACAGTTCTTGAGCTTTC
>OMPZ01000092.1 GCA_900313125.1 uncultured Eubacteriales bacterium
GCTTTGTATTATTCATTTTTAAGTCTTAAGTCTTAAGTTTTCATTTATCCGTGTCAGGATTTTCTAAATGAATACTGAAAACTGAAGACTTAATAATTAATAATGAAAATATTGCTCTCCGGGGCGTTTCTGTATTATTCATTATTCACTTTTCATTAAAACCAACTTCCGATCTATCCCCAGTCACAAACTAAAACACCCGCCAAGGAGGTCCACATGGCTTTTGATTACAAGAAGGAATACAAAGAATTTTATATGCCGGGTAAAAAGCCCGGGATAGTTACCGTTCCGCCGATGAATTATGTCGCTGTGCGCGGTCAGGGCGACCCGAACGCCGAGGACGGCGAGTACAAAGCTTCGATCGGTATCCTGTACGGCATAGCTTACACAATAAAAATGAGCAAAATGGGCAGTCATAAGATCGAGGGATATTTCGACCACGTCGTACCGCCGCTTGAGGGGTTCTGGTGGCAGGACGGCGTTTGCGGCGTCGATTATTCACACAAGGAGAATTTCCGCTGGATATCCGCGATACGTTTGCCCGATTTCGTGACAAAGGCTGATTTCGACTGGGCTGTCTCTGAAGCCACAGCCAAAAAGAAAACCGACTTCTCGAAGGCGGAGTTCCTCAGCGTGAACGAGGGGTTGTGCGTTCAATGTATGCACATAGGTCCGTATGACGACGAGCCTGCTACCGTCGCGCTCATGCATGAGTTTATGGAACAGCAGGGCTATCGGCTTGACATAACCGACGCGCGGCGTCATCACGAGATATATCTCAGCGACGCAAGAAAGACCGCGCCCGAAAAGCTGAAAACCGTTATTCGTCACCCGATAGCAAAGGTATGACTATCCGCTCAAGCTCAACCAATTTACATAGCAATTATTTAATAAATTATTCGCCTGCTCCGTGATTTTCCACAGGGCAGGCGTATTAATGTGGAAAACCGCCTTGACGTCGGTCAAAGCGGTCTGATAATGTGATACTGCTCTCTGATACTGTTATTCATCGAGCTATTATCCCGCCGCCGATGACTCTGCCCTTCTCGTCGTAGAAAACGGCGGACTGCCCGGGCGTTGCCGCTCTGACGGGTTTCTCAAACGTGACCTTCACTCGGTCGTCGGAAGCTTTTTCAAGCACCGCCGACTCGCCTGCATGGTGGTAACGGATACGAACGCGCGCAGGAACGCGTTCGCCTTCTCCTATGCCGTCGATCGAGAGGAAGTTGAGCTTTTCGCAGAATATCTCGTTTTTGTAAAGCGAGCTTTCTTCGCCGATCACGACCGTGTTGCTTTCGGCGTCTATCTCCTTGACGTAGATCGGGTGACCCATCGCTATGCCAAGCCCCTTGCGCTGACCCACGGTGTAATGTATTATCCCCTTGTGCGTGCCGATAACGCTGCCCTGTTCGTCAACAAAGCTGCCTTCGCCGGGGAGCCTTCCGCCGTAGTTTTCCTCGATGAAATCGGCGTAGCTGCCATCGGTCACAAAGCATATCTCCTGAGAATCGGGCTTGTTTGCGACGGGAAGTCCCGCTTTCTCGGCGATGACACGCACCTCGTCCTTCGAGAGCTTTCCGAGCGGCATGACCGTTCGGGCAAGCTGCTGCTGCGTAAGGCGGTAAAGCATATACGTCTGATCCTTCGCGGCATGGGCGGCGTTCTCGACGGTAAAGCGTCCGTTATCAAGCTTTGTCACCGTCGCGTAGTGACCTGTCGCCACGAACTGCGCGCCCTGCATATCGGCAAAGTCGAGCATACGCGACCACTTCACGGCGCGGTTGCAAACTACGCAGGGATTCGGCGTCATGCCGTTTATGTAATCGTCGATAAACGGTGCTACGACATTTTCATGAAAATCCGCCGCGCAGTTTACGGCGTAGTACGGGATATCGAGAACGCCGGCAACTCTTCGCGCGTCGTCGATCTCGCAGCAGCGGCTGACCTCGCCTTCGCTGAGCCATGTTTTCAGCGTAACGCCGATCACCTCGTGACCCGCAGCCTTCAAAAGATAGGCAGTCACGGCGCTGTCAACTCCGCCCGACATACCAACAACTATCCTCGACATTGTCTCACCTCATGACCTCGCCGTATGCAAGCACGGCATTTTTTACACATTCATCGCACGGGCATAGCATCTTTCCCGTGCCGATCCCCTTCAGGTCTTTGCATACGATCGCGCCGCATTTTTCTTTGAACCTTTCCGTAAGCTGACGCGTGCAGCGAACAGTGCCCTCGCCCTGCATTTTCAAGCCCGCGATCATCGCCGCGCCGATAAGCGCGCCGCAGGTGTTCTCCATCGTTCCCATGCCGACGGCAAAGCCCGACGCAAGCTGCATCAGCGTTTCGGGCGAAAGCTTCGTTTCGTCGGCGAGCACCGCCGTTACCGCCTGGCAGCAGTTGCATCTGCCCTGCGCCTTGAGGGCTGCGGCATATTCGGCTTTTTCGTTTATTGTCATTTGTCGTTCCTCCAATAACAGCAAGTCCGCACCGTGCATTTTACGATGCGGACAATGTGTTCTTATTACTGCTTGTTGAGCGAGATCGTTCCTTGCGGTGCTGAGGGCGCGTTCGTGTCGCCGTAAATCGTCTTTGTGTCGATATCCATGCCGATCGACGAAGGACCGCCGTTCGGGAACTGCGACGCTGGCGCTGCCGTCGGCTGTGCCGCTGCGGGCGCTGCGGAAACGGGGTTGATCGTTGTCTCGGGTGCTTTGTTGAGCGAAAGCGAAGGCGCTGCCGTCGGTTGTGCCGTTACAGGCGCTGCGGAGACGGGGTTGATCGGTGTCTCGGGAGCTTTATTGAGCGAAATCGAAGGCGCTGCCGTCGGCTGTGCCGTTACAGGCGGTACGGTTACGGGTGCTGCCGGTGTCTCGGGAGCTTTGTTGAGCGAAAGCGCAGGAGCTGCCGTCGGTTGTGCCGTTGCAGGCGCTGCGGAAACAGGGTTGACCGTTGTCTCGGGAGCCTTGTTGAGCGAAAGCGAGGGCGCTGACGTCGGCTGTGCAGTTACGGGCGGTATGGTTACAGGCGCCGCCATAGGAGGTACTGTGTTGGGCGCTGCCATAGGCGAAACAGCAGCAGGAGCTGCCATCGGCTGCATTATGTTCGGAGCGGAAGATATCGCGCCGCCTGCAATGTTTATCTGACCGAGGGGCATCTGTACCGCTGTCGGCTGAACGTTCTGAACATTTGTGCCGCAGGTAGTGCAGAATGCCGTACCTAACGGAAGATCCGCGCCGCAGCCCGGACACTTTACGGAGGTGATAACTCCCGGCTGAGGAACTGCCGAGCCGCAGCTGCTGCAGTACGCCGTGCCGTAAGTCACCTCTGCGCCGCAGTTCGGGCAGAGAGTTATACCGCGCTCCTTGCGGGCTTCGTTTCTGTAATACTCAGCCTGAGTATTGAGATCGTTTATTCTTGTAATGATCTCCTTTATATCCTCGGACGGGTTGTCCTTGACCGATGCGAAAAGCTTTTTGCCAAGTTCGGAGTACGCGTTATTGAGCTGTCTTTCAATATCGGCGCTCTTCACCTTATTCTTCGCCGTGCCTGCGAGATTTGCGCCCTGATTGAAAGCCTCCTGGCTGACCTCATTGAGCTTTTTGGTGATGTCATCGAAATTGAGATTGTTTAGTCTGTCGAAAAGTCCCATAGTGTATACCTCCTGTTTAACCTTTTATTTTGACGGAGAAAGCCTTGACGGCAGCTCCATCGAGATCCTGACAAGATCCTCGTCGAGGACAACGTTGTACAGCTTCGGATCTGCCACGAACATACTGCACTCGTCGTTGTCGGCGAGCATATTTACAAGCTGCTCGTAGGGAAGATTTACGAGCGACGCGCCGCGCAGCTCGCTGCGCTTTGCATTTTCCTGACGGGAATAAAACGGCATATAGACCTTACCGTCCTTGTCTCGGTAAAGCTGCGGTTTTATCTGTATCTTATGCTTTACGGGGAACATAACGGGGTTGTCGCCCTTTCCGCCGATCTCCATGTCGCGCCCGTCCATATTGACCTCGCACGGCACGAACACATTGGAGTCTCTCAAACACGAAAGCAGGCTGAACATATTCTCCTTCGTGCGGTTATTAATGAACCTGATTATAAGTCCGCAAAGCACGGTGCCGTCGCGCAGCGTTTCTGCCGTCACCTTGAATTTTTCGTTTTTCGGCGCATCGGCAGCGCCGTCATTGCTTATCTTAGCCTTCATTATGATCCTCCGATCACTTTGATCTCATAAAAATATACACATTAATTATAAATAAATCCCTCCAATTTGTCAACACCTTTTAAATGCGCGGTTTTAGGTTGTCTAATGCGCTGCTTCAGTCCCGCGCGGCTCGGCTGCGGGCGAGCGCCCGCGGGCAATTACGCGGTTGCAGGTTGTGCAAGGCGCAGCTCTCGTCCCGCGCGGCTCGGCTTGCCCAGCAAGCCTACATTTGTTAAGCATTACAATTGATTTCCATATAGAATAGGAACCTGCCGCCCACAACAAAACACAATACCCTAAAAAAACGATATAGTGATAAAGAATAAAACATCATTTCTTGTTGAAAAGCCTAATTTTCGGCAAAGACCGCCTTCTTTTCCGAGCTTCGTTTTACTATCTGTAAATCAACATATAACTTTTCTACTAAATAGCGGTCAATATGAAAAAATCTTTGTATTTTTATTCGTTGATTGTAACATCAATTTTTGTTATAATAATTATGGCAACCACTTTTGACCGACACATTTCACCATCTGACTAACTAATAC
>OMPZ01000028.1 GCA_900313125.1 uncultured Eubacteriales bacterium
TCCTGCTGCTAGAACGAGCGCACTCATAACTCCTGCGGCTGCTTTGAAAAGATAATTCATAATAAACCTCCAGATCTTCGTATCAATACCGACATTATAAAAGCATCAAAAAACAAAAGACAAAATGCTTTTACGATAAGCGGTATATCGCTAAAATTTAAAGCCGGCTTTATACCTACTATTTTAATATGTATTTCGCTCTGTTTCAATGTAAAGATTCTGGATAAGCTGTATATATCAGGAATTAAATGCCCCGATATTAGCGGACGATCTTTTCGGCTCGATACCGCGCTGCCGTTCTTGCAAAGGACAAATAAAGAATAACAAAAGCAGCAGACAGTACAGACTATCTGCTGCTTGCTTTTTACTGCTTTTTTGAAATATTGTAACCCATTTTTACGATAAGCCGGATCGTTTCCATCGCTGTGTTTCGGTCGAAGTCCTTTTCGCTCTCGGGCAGTTCGTCATACGGCACGAGCGTGGGTGTCGTTTTTTTGACGCTGTCTCTCAGCTCGCCGAACGTCCAACCCTCGGCTATCCTGCCGGCAGCCCAGACATTGTGGACATTTTCGGCTATTTTTTCCGTCAGACCTATCAGATCGTCGGAAAGAACAACGTCGCTTGTGTCGATCGGTGATGGTTTAAACATAGGTAAACACTCCTCCGAAACGCAGGCGCATACTACGACATTTTATGTCACGCCTGCTCTGCTTCTTCATAGATCTTGTCGAAGATCTTCTGTTTGATTATATACACATCGCTGTGGTCGTGAGCCTGACACACCAGGTAGTCGCCGGGCTGACCGTAAAGATAGCCGCCGTCCTTGACCCACTTCGCAAAGACCTTTGCGTACTCGTTTAGACGAACTGCGTATATCTCGGCTTTATCGGACGAGCAGCAGCCCTTTATCATAGTCCTCAGCGGTATCGAGGAATCAGCCGTTTCGGTAGTGACCGTGGGAAGGTTCTCATAAAAGGACATATCGGGCAGCTCGTCACACGGGGTGTAGTTCGTTTCAAACTTGCTTTTGTCTATCGGGTAGACCTCCCCCTCAACGCCTATCATCAGATATTTGTTTTCGTCGGCAGCAAGCTCGGAATTTGCTTCAAGCATACGGACGAATATCTTTTCTCCCGCGGGGCAGATATCCGTCGTTAAAATATATCCGTAAACGCAGTACTTCTTACGGTACTTCTTCATCGAAAAGACATCGAGCGCGCCCGTCTCGGGTGTGATAATGCGTATCTCGGTGTGGTATCTCTTGATTTTCTCGACTATAAAGTTGGTAGCGTCTGTCGCGGCGTCGAGCGTCATAAAGCCGCCGGCTTTGCCCGCGTGACCGCCGCCGTTGCCAACGTTCTTTGTGATATACGCGGCGAAATCAGCGGCATTGATCCTCTCGGTACAGCTTCTTACAGATAGCTTGTAGCCGTTGAAGGAGGGGCAGTAGACGACGCAGCTGTCAACGTTTTCGACCTGAAGCAGCATATCCGCGATGATACCCAGAATATTCGGGTCGCACCTTTCGGCGCGAACGACGGCGGAATTGAACTCGTCGCAGTAAAAGCACTTTTCCAGAGCCGCGCCCGCGATAGTCATTTCGTCTCTCGAAAGGTTCGAGTTTATCATCTTGCGTATCAGAACGGAGTCGAAATGCATTGAATCTCTGAGGTCTACGTCGGCAAGGTGCTTTATCTCGGAAAAAGCCACCGTGTCCATATACAGACCGTAATAAAGCGCCGTGGCGAGCGATCTGTTCAGGTTCACATTGAAGCCCTCGTCCGCAAGCATTCTCGCCATGATAGATGAGCAGCTCCCGTAGTTGCTGCGTATCTCCGACATGGGTCCCGGGTCTCCGCGGCATTCGTGATGGTCGATCACCGCTGTCTCTTTCGCTTCAAATTTCGTAACGTTTCGCTCGCCGTAGACGCAGTCTACCGTTACCAAAAGCTCGGGTACATGGTCGAGCTGTGTAATGTATTTTACGGGGATATCAAGCTCTTTTACCATGATGACCATATTTGATTTTGAGATCGGCTCTCTGCCGGAGTAGATAAAAAGCGGATCTTTACCTGCTTTTTTGAGGTAGCAGTAAAGCGCGTAGCCAGACGCGATCGCGTCGGCGTCGGGGTAATCGTGCGCTTGGATAACGATATCGTCAAAACGCAAAAATTCATGTAGCTTCAATGTATTCTCCTCCTTGCTCCTCTGTTATCACGGCGTCTGTAGGGAGTATGCTCTGCGAGCACAGCTCGTCAAAGCGCGTCTTTTCTTCGGGGTGCAGCTCGGTGCTGACCAAGCCGTCATCCGAGCTGTCGGGCAGCATACCGCGGTCATACTCGCTGCCGATGCCGATCCTTTTTTCGCGTACTGTCTTGTGGCTGATGTTATTGCCGTAGGCGCCGAATTTATCTATCGCGCCTGTCAGAGTGTTGCCTCGCCAGTCGCCCGTAGCTACTATCTTTTCTCCCGAGTGGTAGGTCAGAGTAAGCGTACCTCTGCCATTGTGCTCGCCGTTTGAGAAAACGCCGTCGTAAACGGTGTCGCGCAGCTTTTTATCAATGCGCCGTATAGTTTCAACACCGTACCCGTCCGGCTGCAGATCGTGGTTCAGAACGCCCTTGTATTCGGCAGCGCAGCCGCTTATATCTATCTTCCTGCGCTGTGAGCGAGGGCTTTTGTTTCCGGCTATATATTCCGACTTCACCTCAACGGCGCCGGTGCTGCGGATATGTATCTCGGCAGCCGAACCGTCAACAAGCCCGTGCGACATCGTGCCCTCGGCGCACCTTACCAGTATCAGGCTGCCGTCCTCGTAAAGCGTGCGCGTCTCCTTGAAACGTCCTGTTTCTATCCCGTTTACTCTGTTGCATACACGCTGCGTGATCAGCTCCTTCTTCGACGAGGTATATACCTTCTGAGTCATGCACATACCGTTGATCTCGCCGTTTTCATACACGGCATGGGTCATTTCCTGCCTGTTGCCGTTGTTATTCGTCAGCTTCTTTGATACAGTACCGTGAAGCCTTCCGTCAAACCACCATGCGTATATATGGAGCTTGGCTTTTTCCCCGTCGGGAAAGCTATAGCCGTCTGCGTCAAAGGTCCCTCTGCCTTGCGGCTGCCCCAGACTGTCGATACCGCCGGAAAAGACGCCCTTTATCCCGAAAAGCGTCATTTCCTTCTGATCGGCGAAGGTCTCGCCCCACGGCACATCGAGTCCGTTCTGGTATGTATGCAGCTCCTCCCATGCTTTCGAGTACTCACGGTTCGATGAGAGCATATCCATGCAGAGCCGGACTTTATTTCTGTTGGCGGCGTAATCCGTGCCCCCGTTTTCGATAGATCTGCTTACCCTTTCAAACTCCTCGTCTATATCCTCGACGCACGTTTTTTCGTTCCACCCGGTAAAGCTTCGATTTACTGTCGGGAGAAGAGTCTGTTCGTCTTTTTCATTCCCCTGTTCGGCAGGCTTTTCCGCCTTTTCGGGGAGAGTTTCGCTTTTGCTCTGCTCACGGCGCTTTTTTGAGTCCTTCACATATTTGCGCTCTATCATGGTAGCGCCTGCCTGCTCGCCGCTTAGGTCTACGACCGTTCTGACTATCCCTGTGAGCGGCTCAAGGTTATAATTGCCGTTTTTGACGTCCGCCGCGATCCAGTTTTTACCCTCAAGATGGTAGGAGAACACCTCGTCAAGCTCCGTTTCATCAAGTTTATAAGGCACGATCCGTGTTTTTCTTTTGAGGGCTTGTCTCAACTCGTTTTCGACCTGTTCGGACTGCGCGCTGTTTTTGCTGTACAGCAGCAGGAATACCTTAGCATCGTTGATCGCCTTTACTATCGATCGCTCCCATATACTTCCGGGGGCGATATTCCTCGTCGCTATCCAGCAGGAAAAACCGTTTTCTTCAAGATGATCTGCTATCTTATCGGCAGTTTCCTGATCCGCCGTACTGTAGCTTATGAAAACATCTGCCATTGTTCCGTCTCCTGTTATTTTTTCGTTTACTCACCTTCGTTATATGTGCCCGTGGGGTAAAGATATGCGTCTTTGATGAAGGTGTAACCCAAATTAACAAAACCATTGCCGCCGGATTCAAGGCTCACAGCGAGCTGTATTCTGTTTCGACCGCTCACATCTACCGATACCTCGGTAACATGAGGGTCGCTGTCCATCTGCTGATGGAAAAGAATCTCGTCTGTTGCGGGATCAATAACAATAAGATTGACAACAGTAGATCTCATAAAGTTCTCATAATTGTTATCGATATCAGGAGTCGCTCTAAATGTTAGTCTTTCAAATTTTCCTTCAAGCATATAATCCGTGCAGGGGGCAGGCAGCCTTTCGCCGCTGTGCCTTCTGAGGTCGGCTTCCGAACGCTGGTCGGGCGTGAGTATATCGTTTGTCGGTTCGAACGGGAAACGCCCGTTGTTTACAAGCCGATAGAGCACAAGTCCGAGAGAATAAATGTCTGCGGTGGCGTCGTAGTGAGAGAAGCCCTTATCCACCTCGGGCGCTATGTAACGCGGCGTACCGGTTCGCGTCATTGACATAGAGGTGTTGTCAAACACCCTCGCCACGCCGAAGTCGCCGAGCTTGAAGTTGCCGTATGCGTTGATAAAAATATTCTCAGGCTTTATGTCGCGGTGAATAATGTTTCTCTTTGCGCAAAGCTCAAGCGCCGAACAGATATCCACGCCGAGCTTTATCACCTCGCTCTCGGGGAGTATCTTTCCCTGAGAATACTCAAGAAACGGAGTGAGAAGCTCCATTCTTATCAGAATATCCCAGCCGAACGAGTCGCTGCGCTCGCGCTTGGTGTAGTCCTCGATATTGACGATGTTCGCCGTTCCCTTAAACGACTGCATGATGTCGATCTCTTTCATCACGGCGTCTGCTTCTTCTTCAAAGCTTGCCTTAGTTTTAGACTCCGACTGAGTGAGCGTGAGTCTTTCGTAATAATCATTTTCCGATGCCGGAACGGAGATCACCTTGATCGCCGCGCGGCTCTCTACAGAGCCGTCCTTATGAATTGCTTCGTATACGCTGCCGAAAGCACCGCTGCCCATCTTCTTGCCCGTTGCGTGCCATTCCGGCCAAACATTGCTCCACATTTCTTCTGCCATTTTTTATTTCTCCTTACAGAATAGATCTGTTATCATTTTTCCGAATCCGCTCAATTCATGCTCGACCCGGCACACAATAACGGTCACATTATCCCTTCCGCCGTTATCCAACGCCTTGTTTACCAGAAGCTTTGCGGCATCATTCGGTTTGTTTTTTGAAAGTATGCCCGCGATATCGTCGTTAGTCACCATGTCGGTCAAGCCGTCGGAGCAAAGCAAATAAATGTCGCCGCTCTGATACTCGCCCTTAGCCACATGAGGTCTGATAGAAAGCTCGCTCGGCGGTATTCCGAGATTTTGAGAAAGCGGCGGCTTGCGCCCGTTATTTACAGGAAAGTAGTGATCCTTTGATATCTGTTCAAGCTCTCTGTCTGCGAAACGAAAGATCTTGCTGTCGCCTATATTGCAAAGCGATATCTCTTTCTCGGTGAAAACAAGCATCGCAGCGGTCGTGCCCATTGACCTCAGCTTGTTGTCTGTTATGTATCGACAAATTTCTTCGTTCGCTCTTTTACAGTAATCAAGAAGATCGTCGATCGGCGAATCGCCTATTTTCAAAGCCGAAGCGCGTTTTGCCGCAATAAGCGCGGCGACCTCGCCGCATTCCTCGCCGCCCATTCCGTCAAATACGCCGATGACCGGGCGGTCAAACACGCTCGGGCAGCCGACGAGGGGATACTCTGGCGGGCTTTCAATATTTTCGACATACCGTTTCTCGCAAACAAAGTTGTCTTGGTTTGTCCGCCTTCGCTTTCCGACGTCGCTTACACAGGCGTAGCTTATTTTATATCTCAATATATCACCCGCTTTTGAGCTTGATCTCCCGGGTCGCTATAATATACAGAAAAGCAAAACTATTGACCCCATTTTTATTGATTTAAACAAGGCTATTATACCATATTTGAGGAGTTATTGCAATAAAAGATTACCATGATCGCAGCTTTTGAATGTATATATTTTGTTATCAAGCTCCGGATCGTCATGGCTTACGTTACAAAAAAACAGGTTTTTCGTTCCTGAATCGAAAAAAATAGAAAAGCAGGCGTGCCGGGGTACGGGTCTCCGGGCTAATATCCGGCGATAAACAAACTAATACTGATACTAATATTCAATAAAACACTTTAAATCTTCTCGGTCTAATTTCCCGTATGCTGCGTCATTGGGCTTGAAATACGACAGTATAGTCTCGCCTGCCGGCTCGGTCGGTGTACCCCAAGGGCACTTCCTTCGGGCGCCTCTGCTGAA
>OMPZ01000105.1 GCA_900313125.1 uncultured Eubacteriales bacterium
CCGTGGACGAAATGGTGAAGAATCAGGACAGATTCAAAAATTGATCTATCCTATAACATTATGGAGGTACCGAAAAAATGTTTTTCAGAATGGTACGAGGCACCTTTGCGCGGCAATGGAAAAAAATGCTGATGATCGCGCTGACGGTCGCTCTCGGCGCGTCGATCGCGACCGCGATGCTTAACGTCATGCTCGGCGTCGGCGACAAGATAAACGAGGAGCTGAAAACGTACGGCTCTAACATCACGGTCGTGCCTAAGTCGGAGGCTGTTATCAGCAAGCTTTACGACGTTGAGGAGGGCGCGGTCGATACGGAGTATATCGAACAGGAGAAGCTGGGCGAGCTGCTCACGATTTTTTGGGCGAACAACATAACCGATTTCGCGCCCGTGAGCGATACGGCAGCAACGCTCGGCGAAAGCGAGGTAACGCTCGTCGGCACATGGTTCGACCATCACCTTGAATTTGTGAAGAAGGGCACGACCTACGAGCGCGACACGGGGCTTGTCAATCTTCGCAGTTGGTGGGATATCGAGGACGGCGAGTGGCTCGACGAGCAAAAGCTCGACGGCAGCGACTACGCTATGGTCGGCGCGCAGCTTGCGAAGGAACAGGGCATAAAGGCGGGCGACGTCGTCACCTTGTCATGCGGTGAAAACACGCGAAAGCTTACGGTCACGGGCATTTTCGAGTCGGGCGACGACGAGGACAGCTATATCTACACCACGCTTTCCGCCGAGCAGGAGCTGACGGGAACACAGGGGCTTTTCAAAAAAGCCGAGGTCAGCGCGATAACCTCGCCCGACGACGAGCTTGCCGTAAAGGCGGCGAGAAACCCCTCGCTGCTTTCGGGCGACGAGTACGATCTGTGGTACTGCACGGCGTATGTCAGCTCGATCTGCTTTCAGATACAGGAGGCTATCCCCGAAGCGTCGGCGGCAGCCGTTCGTCAGATCGCCGATTCAGAGGGCAAGATACTCGAGAAAACGGAGCTGCTCATGACGCTCATCACCTTCATGAGCCTTATCGGCGCGACGCTCGGTATCTCGAACCTCGTCACGTCGGGCGTAATGGAGCGTTCGCAGGAGCTTGCGCTGCTCAAGGCGGTCGGCGCGACAAACGGTCAGGTGACGCTGCTTGTACTCACGGAGATTATGATGACCTCGATACTCGGCGCGGCAGCCGGATATTTCATGGGGTACGCCTTTGCTCAGATAATCGGTCAGACGGTGTTCTCGTCGTCGATCGAGATGAATCCCATGGTAGCGTTCCTCGTGGCGGTGCTGATCGTCGCGGTAACGCTCGTCGGCAGTATCCCCGCGATAAGAATGCTGCTTGGACTGCGCCCGTCGGAAGTTCTTCACGGCGGACATTGACGGAGGCTCGGTATGAACAAAAAACACAGAATGTTTGTCAGAATGGTCGTGGCGTCGCTTGTACGCCGACGCTCGCGAATGATCGTTGCGCTGCTTGCGATCGTCGTGGGAGCGACTATCCTGTCGGGACTTGAAATGATATACTACGACGTTCCGCGCCAGATGAGCGCGCAGTTTCGCAGCTACGGCGCGAACGTTATCTTTACGCCGTCGGGCGAGGGCTATATCGACGCCGCCGACCTTGAGGAGAGCGTCGCTTTCTTCCCTTCGGAGGAGCTTGAGGGCTACACGCCCTACCGCTACGAAAACACGAAGATACATAATATGCCGGCGACGCTTGCGGGCATAACCTTTGACTCCGTGCTCAAAACGAGCCCCTACTGGCACATCAGCGGCGAGCTGCCGCAGTCAGACGGTCAGGCTCTCGTAGGCGCGAAGGTCGCAGAAAATCTCGGCATAAAGCAGGGCGACGATATCGCGGCGGTAAATTCCTTCGAGGTGACTGAGACGACCGACACGGCGCAAATACCGTCGTATGAGATATACACCGACCCGGAGACGGGCGAGACGTACTGCGACCACGAGCTTGAGCTGAAGGTGACGGGCATTCTCGAAACGGGCGGCTCGGAGGAGGAATATATCTACGTCTCTCTCGACGATGTGCGCTCGCTGTCGCTTGTCGACAGAGGGTACGATATAGTCGAGGTCAGCGCGGCGTCGATGCAGGATAAACTGACAGAGACGGTGGGCGAGATAAACGACTCGTCAAGCACGATCTCGGCGAAGCTCGTTAAGCGCGTTACGGCGTCGGAAAGCACGGTACTCACAAAGCTGCAGTCGCTCGTGTTCATCGTGACGGCGGTCGTGCTGCTGCTTACGATGATCTGCGTTGCAACGACGATGACAGCCGTCATCACGGAACGCCGCCGCGAGATAGGTCTAAGAAAGGCGCTCGGCGCGCTCAACTCGAGCATCATCGCGGAGTTCATGAGCGAGGGTCTGCTGCTCGGCGGCTTAGGCGGCATACTCGGCTCTGTAATGGGATATTTCTTCGCGCAGTTTGTCAGCGTGAACGTGTTCGGCAGCTCGATAACGTTCCGCCCTCTGCTTATCCCGATAACGATAGCCGCGTCCGTGCTTGTAACGGGGCTTGCCTGCCTTGTTCCGATAAAGAGCGCGGTAGACGTAGACCCGGCACTGGTACTCAAAGGCGAATAAAGGAGCATAGATATGAGCAGGTTACTTGAATTAAAAAATATATCGAAGGTCTACGGCGACCTTCACGCGCTCGACAACGTGAGCCTTTCGGTAGATAAGGGCGAATGGATAGCGATAATGGGGCCGTCCGGCTCGGGCAAAAGCACGATGATGAACATTATCGGCTGTATGGATAAGCCGACGAGCGGTCAGGTCATCTTCGACGGCAAGGATATCTCGAAGGAGAGCCGCCGCAAGCTCACGGAATTTCACCGCGACAAGATAGGTCTGGTGTTCCAGCAGTTCCATCTGATAAACTACCTCACCGCGGTCGAAAACGTTATGGTGGCGCAGTATTACCACAGTATGCCCGACGAGAAGGAGGCGTTGGAGGCTCTCGAGCGCGTCGGTCTGAAGGACAGGGCGAAGCACCTGCCCAGCCAGCTTTCGGGCGGCGAGCAGCAGAGAGTCTGCATCGCGCGCGCGCTTATAAATTCGCCGGAGCTTATACTTGCCGACGAGCCTACAGGAAACCTCGACGAAGCGAACGAGAATATCGTGCTCGACATTTTCCGTCAGCTCCACAAGGAGGGCACAAGCCTTGTCGTGGTTACTCACGACCCCGAGGTCGGCGAGGTGGCGCAGCGCATCGTGCGCCTTGAACACGGCAAGATAACGTCCGACAAAAAGAACGAAAGCTTTTCCGAATAAAATGAGGTTGATATCATGAAAAAGACATTGACGGCAAGAATTATCTCCGTGCTTGCAGCTTGCGCGATGCTCGCACCGCTTGCGGCTTGCGGCGGCTCAGCTTCTGCAAGCTACGCTGACGGCACTTATACGGCGAGAAGCTCGGAGCGTCAGCCCGACGAGGACGGCAACGGCTCGGGATACGGCGAGGTCGAGATAACTATCAGCGATAACAAGGTGACGGCGTGTACCTTCAAGACTTACGAGCTTGACGGAACGCTCAAGGACGAAAACTACGGCTCGGACATGACGAAGGAAAACCGCATGAAGGCGCAGAAGGCTGTGCAGGCGGCGGACAAATACGCCGAGATGCTCGCGTCGAACGGCTCGCTCGACGGCGTGGACGCGATAACGGGCGCTACCATCAACTACGACGAGTTTACCGAAGCCGTCGCCGCCGCACTCAAACAGGCGGAGATAAAGTAATTGTTTTGTTAAGGGGAGAACGCTGATGAAGCTGCGCGAACGTCTGCTGCATTTTTCGGTATCGCTTATCCTGTCGCTTTTGATAGTCGGCGTGCCGTTTTGCGTGTACTTTGACGTTTTTTCAAAAAAAGAGCCTGACGCCGTGTCGCAGGCGACTATGGCGCTGCCGGAGCGTCCGTCGGGCGAGTGCGTTGTGCTGATAAAAACGTCGCTCCATGAGGACACGATAGACGAATGGCGCAGCTTTTTCGGCGGCGAGTACGCCGTGATATTCGACGATATCCATTGCCTTGCCGCCGACGGCGACGCCGCGGGAATACAGTTTGCCGAGCGATACCGTGCGCAGCTTCCGGAAAACCAGATGACGGTAAGGACGGAGAACGCCGCGCTGCTCGTGTCGAAGGCGGAGCAGGGGGCTATCGACGCCGCGGTTTTTTCAAAGGAGATGGCGGACGCTCTCGAACTTGAAGCGCCCGAGGGCGTTACCGTTTTCTATATTTCGTCGGACGGGGAGTGATACGATGCGAAAGCTCAATATGTTCCTTGTGCTCGGTATGCTGCTGACGTTTGCCGCGCACGGCGTTATGGGGTCGATGAGACTTTTCGGTTCTGACGCACCGACTCTCAAAGCGGCGGCATGGGCGTGCGTCTGCTTTATCTGCGCGCATATCATAGTGACTTCTGTGCTAATGCTTCAGACGCTTAGGGCAAGGCGGCTGTCGGGCGCGGGATATTTCAGGGACAACCTCATGTTCTGGGCGCGCAGGATAAGCGGCTTTGCTATACTGATACCGCTTGCGATGCACATTGCGGTGTTTCACCCGTCAAACGCCGGGGCGTTCAGGCTAAGCGCGTTCACGACAGGCAGGCTTATTTCGCAGATAATGCTCGTCGTGTTCATCGCGTTTCATGTGCTGACAAATATCGAGCCGATGCTGATATCGTTCGGCGTGAAAAAGACGAAGGCGTTTTCACACGACATCATGCTTGTGATATCGGTGGTGCTGCTGGCAGCGGCGGCGGCTTTCGCTGTGTATTACGCGCGCTGGGCGGCTGTGTGACGGAGGGCTTTATGGAAAAATGCGTAAACATAGTCGGCGCAGGGCTTTCGGGGCTTTCCGCCGCGATAACGCTTGCCGAACGCGGCGTTTGCTGTAACCTCATTTCAGCGCAGCCGTCGGAAAGGGCGCAGTCCGTGCTTGCCGAGGGCGGGATAAACGCCGCGCTCGACACTATGGGCGAGAGCGACACCACAAAGGAGCATTTCGCCGACACAATGAAGGGCGGCTGCTATCTTGAGTCGGAGTCGGCTGTGAAAAATCTCACCGAAAACGCGCCCTTTGTTGTACAGAAGCTGTTCAAGCTCGGCACGCCGTTCCAACACGACGGCGGCAGGCTTATCCTGCGAAATTTCGGCGGACAGAAGAAAAAGCGCACCGCCTACGCCAAAAGCAGCACGGGCAAGATGATAATGACCGCGCTCATTGACGAAGCGCGAAGGTATGAAGCGCAGGGGCTTATCACGCGTTATCCTCATCATGAGCTGATCTCGATGAAAACGACCTCGGGTCGTCTCGACAGCGTGACCGTCAGAGATACGTTTACAGGAGAGCTGCTTTCGTTTTCCGGCTGCACTATTCTCTGCACGGGCGGCTTGAACGGCTTTTTCGAGGGCGTTACGACCGGCACTACTCAGAACACGGGCAGCGCCGCGGCGATAGCCTTTGACAGCGGCGCGGAATTTGCAAACCTTGAATTTATCCAGTACCACCCGACGACCGTTTCGATAAGCAACAAGAGAATGCTCGTAAGCGAAGCGGCGCGCGGCGAGGGCGGCAGGCTCTATATAATGAAAAACGGCAGCCCGTGGTATTTTATGGAGGAAAAGTACGAACTTGGCAATCTCATGCCGCGTGACGTGGTGTCGCGCGAGATGTTCTTTGTGAAGAACGACCCGGACTGCGAGGGCGAAGTCATGCTCGATATGACGTCGCTCGACGAGAGCGTTTGGCGCGGCAAGCTGTCCGACCTTCGCGCGGAGCTTATCTCATATCTGCACATCGACCCGAAAAACGAGCCGATAGCCGTCAGTCCCGGCATTCACTTCTTTATGGGCGGCATCAGAGTGAACGACCGCCACGAAACGAACATCGGCGGTCTGCTTGCGGCAGGCGAAGCGGCGTGCAAATATCACGGTGCGAATCGTCTGGGCGGTAATTCTATGCTCGGCGCAGTTTTCGGCGGCAGAGTCGCGGCTGAGACCGCCGCCGAGTACGCAGGCGGCGTGACGGTCACAAAGCCCGGCGGCAGCGCGGATATTTCGTCGTCGCCGAAGCTCAGGGCGGCGCTGCGCGATACTCTCCTTTCGGGAATGGGCATAGTCAGAGACGGCGCGTCCATTGAAAAAATGATCGGCGAGCTTGAGAAAATGTACTCGTCGGACATTTCACGGGCGGACAAAATGCGCGTGAACCTCGCGCTTGCAATGGCGATGTCGGCAAAGGTGAGGGAGGAAAGCCGCGGCGCGCACTACAGGAGCGATTTCCCCGAAACGCGCGATGAGTTCAAAATGCTGACGGCTGTCCGCTGTGAAAACGGCGTTCGCCGACTGACCTTCGAGCCTGCCGACTCATGGGAGGGCAGCGTATGAGATATTTATTAAAGATACTCCGACGCGAGCGCGGATCGCAGGAAAGCTGTTTCCAAAGCTTTTATTACGAGACGGACAGCGCAGCGGCGACTGTGGCGTCCGCGCTCGTTTACCTGAACGGTCTTGACGAGCTGACGGACGACGGCGGCAGACCCGCCCGCCCGATCGAATGGGAGTGCAGCTGTCTGCAAAAGAAATGCGGCGCGTGCGCAATGGTGATAAACGGCAGACCGCGCCTTGCCTGCGGCGCGCTGCTTTCCGAGACGAAAAACGGCGAGGTGACGGTCGAGCCGCTGAGAAAATTCCCGGTGATCTGCGATCTTGTCGTTGACCGCAGCATTCTATTTGAAAATCTGAAAACGCTCCGTCTGTGGCTTAGAAACGACGCCGATATGGACGAGAGGTATCAGGATATCGCGTATGGAGCGTCGGAGTGCATACAATGCGGCTGCTGCCTTGAGGTGTGTCCGAATTTCTACGCGGGCGGGAGTTTCTTCGGCATGGCGACCGTGCCGATTACAACAAGGCTTTTGGCTGAGATGACGCCGAAGGAATACGCCGAGATCGCAAAGCTTTACGCAAAGCACACCTTCGCCGGGTGCGGCAAGTCGCTTGCCTGCAAAAACGTATGCCCGAAGGGGATAGATACGGAAGAGCTGCTCGTGAACGCCAACGCCCTTGCGATCTGGAAACGGCGCTTCAAATAAAGAAAAGAGGAAAAGAAATGATAGTAAACAAAGAAAAGATCAAGTTCGCGGTGACGGATATTATCATGGTGATCGTCTCCGTGCTTTACACTATCGGTATCAGAGCGTGGTTCCCCGTGTGCGAGCCGATGGAGGACGGCAGCTTTATGGCGTGC
Organism: uncultured Eubacteriales bacterium; assembly: GCA_900313125.1. Taxonomy (GTDB): domain Bacteria; phylum Bacillota; class Clostridia; order Oscillospirales; family Acutalibacteraceae; genus RUG592. The sequence continues at coordinate 7,262 of OMPZ01000105.1, forward strand.
CATTGGGCGGGCGAGGTGCTCAAAGCGATTTCGATTCTGCTGCTTGTGCTCGCCTGCGCTCACGCGTTCTGCGCGCCGGACGGGAAGATAAAGACAGGGCTTGACTACGGTATCGCAGGTATATCCGCGCTCGGCTTCTGTATTCCCGGCAGAGTCATCTCGCTTTGCAAAATGGCGGAGATGAGGTGCAGAGCGAACACTCAGCTCTGGACGATCATATTTATGATCGCGATGATACTCATTGCTATCGCCGACGTTGTGTTGTACTTTACAAAGGCGTCGGACGAGAAGCACGCAAGACCGAGCAGCGGCAGAGGAGAAAAAGAATGAGCTTCGCGTTTGAGCTTTCTTTGAAAAACATAAAGCGCCGCCCGTTCAGGGCGGCTGCGATGGCGGCTCTCGTAATGTTTTTGACGTTCTCGATATTTGCCGGCGCGTTTACGGTGATCAGCCTGCAAAACGGGCTGGAGGGCTACCGCGCGCGGCTCGGAGCAGATATCGTCGTTATACCAAATTCGGCGAAGGGTCACGGCTCGGTCGATGATATCCTCCTGCAGGGGATAACGGGCGCGTACTATATGTCGGGCAAGGATATCGAAAAAATATGCGCCGTCGAGGGCGTGGAGAGCGTTTCAAAGCAATTTTTCCTGACCTCGGCAAAGGCGAGCTGCTGTTCGTCGAGAGTGCAGATCATCGGCATCGACCCCAAGACCGATCTCACCGTTATGCCGTGGATAGCCGAGAGCTTTTCCGGCGAGATCGGCGACGGCGATGTTATGATCGGCGCGGACGTAAGCCTGAATGAGAGCAAAACCGTCAAGTTCTACGGCGAGGATTACCGCGTCGCGGCTCGGCTCGAAAAAACCGGCACGGGGCTTGACAGCGCGGTCTACACCAACATGGCGACGATAAGAAAGATGGCGAAGGACGCTTCGAGCCTGCTCGAGACGGACGCGTTCAAGGGCGTTGACATAAACACGGCGGCGTCCGCGGTGTTTATCAAGGTCGCTGACGGCTATGAGATAAGCGAGGTCGCCGACGATATCAATATCCACATCACGAAGGTGGAGGCAACTCCGGCGCGGTCTATGGTGTCCGATATTTCCGACGGGCTGTCCAAGGTCTCGGGAATTATCGGCGCGCTTGTGGCTGTGGTCTGGGCACTTGCCGTCGTAATACTCGCGGTGGTTTTCGCGCTGCTTTCAAACGAGCGCAAAAAGGAATTTGCCGTTTTGCGAGTGATGGGCGCGCCGCGGAAAATGCTGTTTTCCGTGATGTGCTTTGAGACGGCGCTGACGAGTCTTGTCGGAGCGGTCGCCGGGCTTGCTGTCGCGGCTGCCGTTGTTTTCCCGCTGTCCGACACGCTGAAAGCGTCGCTCGGGCTGCCCTTTTTGATGCCGCGGGGCGGCACGGTCGCCTTGCTTGGTGCGGGCGCGGTGATAATATCGCTGCTCGCGGGCGTTGCCACGGCGTCTTTGTCGGCAGGGCGAATAACGCACAGCGAAACGGGTCTGCTTTTGAGGGAGGACGCATAAATGATTCTGAAAGCCGAAGGTATAAGCAGGAGCTTTTTTAGAAACGGCAAGGGCACAAACGTTTTCACGGCGGTGAAAGGCACGGACTTCACGCTTGAAGCAGGGAAGATCACGGCGATCATCGGACGCTCCGGCAGCGGAAAATCTACGTTTTCAAATATGCTTGCGGGACTGCTTGAGCCGAGCGAGGGCAGGGTGCTGCTTGACGGCGAGGATATCTACGCGCTTGACGACGGCACGCGGTCAAAGCTCAGAAACGAGCACATCGGAGTCGTTCCTCAGGGGCAGACGGGGCTGCAAAGCCTGACGGTGCTTGAAAACGTGCTCGCGCCGGCGTATATGTACTCGCGTACCTCAAAAGCCGACAGAGCGCACGAGCTTTTGAAAAAAGTGGACATCGACGAGCTTTGTGATGTTTACTCAAACGAGCTTTCGGGCGGCGAGCTTCGCCGAATGGCGATAGCAAGGGCGCTGATAAACTCGCCGTCGATAATAATTGCCGACGAGCCGACGGGCGACCTCGACGACGAAACGACGCAGCTCGTTTTAAAGCTGTTTCGCGGTCTTGCCGACAGCGGCGCGTCCGTGCTCATGGTCACCCACGAACACGACGCGCTAAAATTCGCCGATTTTGTTTACAAAATGGATAAGGGCGTACTGACAGAATGCGCAAGTCAGGCAATTACGCAGCCTGAGGTCACGACAGAGTTATAACGTAATGTCCCGGTTCGCCGGAGACCTCGATCGTGTATTTCGTTTTTCTGTCAAACGTTTCTTTGCCGTCGTAAAAGCGACCCTCCCGGATCTCAACGTCGTCAAGCACGATGTTTCCGTTTTCGTCCTTTACCCTGAAATGCAGAGCGCCGGAGTTGTTTGCGTGGTTTGTGATGCAGCGGTCAAAGAATATCGAATCAAATTGGATCGTTTCGCTCGTTTCAAGGGGTGCGTTGTTTTTGTAAAACGACAGAGTTACCCAGTCGGACGGCTCGTCGAACTCGATGTGAGAATGGTACACGGGCGAGAAAAACTCCTGCAGCGGCTGTATTTCCTCGACCATAAACTGCCCCGTCATTAAAACGGCGAAGATCAGCCACGCGGTCAGCGCGACCGCTGCGAGCATTTTTATGATGTTTGATACCCTGACCTTTTTAAACGGCTCCTGCTCAAGCCTTATCTCCTCTTTTGAAAGCTTGCCCGGAAGTGCGTTTTTGCTCAAGCCGTCGAGATATTTCCTGCATTTGCCGCACGACGCGGTGTGCTTCTCGACGGCTTTTTTTGCGTCGTCGCTGCAAACGTCGTCGATATAAAGCGGTATCAGGTCTTTTATAATGTCACACGAGATAGCCATTTTCATCCAACCTTTCCATTAGTTTTTTCTTTGCCCTGAAAAATGTTACACGCGCCCAAGTTTCGGTCTTTCCGAATATCTCGGCTATGTCGGCGTAGCTCATTTCTTCAAAAAGCCGCAGCCGCAGAACGTCGCCGTGCGGCTCGCCCATTTCAGCCGATATCCTGTATATCTCGCGCAGCAGCTCTTTTTGTATCAGATCTTCTTCGACCGTGCCGCTGCTTTGCGGCTCGGGGATAAGGTCGTCGATGCTCGAAGCCGGGTAATGCTTTGCCTTTTTCAGGTAGTCAAAGTAGCAGTGTCTGCCGATCTGATAAAGCCATGTCATCATTTTGCAGCTCCCGTCAAAGCGGTTTATCGACCTGTACGCCTGATAAAACGTCTCCTGCACGAGATCCTCGGAAAGCTCGTTGTCGTGAGTAAGGTATATGAAATATCGCTTGAGCTTCAGGGCGTATTGAGTGTAGATATTGTCAAATCGCATATTCACCTCGCCTCGCGTTTTTAACTGATAATGTAGATCTATGTGAATAAAGATATCTTTATTGTTTTCACTTTCTGTTATATTAATAGAAAATTTCGCTGTTTTGTTACAGGGTTTTTCAAAAAAACTGCACCGAATAAAAACGGTGCAGTTAATTTTTTTCGATCCGGCGGATAATAGTTTAGCACATACTAAGCGTGAGCGCAAGCTCCGTATTTTTTGCATCGATGCACGGAATACGGATAAAATATAAACGCCGATCGAATTGTAAATGGGCGCCCAAGCGGGCGCAGGCAATTACGCCGAACTTTGATAGAAAACAATAAACAGTTCCGCGCCATGAACGAAGTAGGCGCGTTGGACGCGCCGAGCCGCGCGGGACAAGAGTTGTGCCTTAAACAAAGTAAAAACGCGCAATCGAAATTGTATTTGTTGACTTTTGCGTTTTGATATAGTAAAATTAAATCAGAATGTTTTGTCCCGTGAAGGAGGGGTAGTATATGAAAAGGTTGGTAAAGGTCATCGCGGCGGTCGCTGCCGCTGTGTCTGTTGCGGCGGTTTCCGCCGTGCCGACAGAAGCGTTCGAGATCAATATGAAAAACGTCACCTATATGCTTAAAGGTGATATCAACAAAGACAAGATGATAACGCTCCGTGACGCGACGCTTTGTCAGAAGTTTTCGCTGCTGAGCGACGACGTGCTTGCCGGAATGGCTGACTGGCAGAAATACACGGCGGATATGGACGGCAGCTATACCGTCACCGTCAGCGACGCGTATCTTATCCAGAGATTCGCGACGCACGATAAAGCCGTTCTTGAGGGCGACGGCACTATCCCGGCATATTGCCGAAACAGAATGAGGAGACTCGAGTTCTACGAAGCTCTCAACGCCGACCGCGTGAGCAAGGGTCTTGCGGCTTACAGCTATAACGACGCGGTCATGTCGGCAGGCCAGGAGCTTTGCGACGCGTGGTACGAGGAACGCACCGCCACGTTAGCCACGAAGTTTTCCGGCTACAGAAAGATCGTAGATCACGACGAGGTAATGAAGGAGTTCGGAACGGTTTTCTACGATTACGGGTTTGAGGGCTACGACTCAAACGGCATCATAGCAACGCCCTACGGCGAGACACAGAGCGGCGCGGCATACTACAATGTCATAAAGAACGGCTCGGCAAGCAACAACGTTTACAAAAAGCTGTACAATGAGGTGCTCATGGCGTCGTCGCCTACGGCTATCTGCGTCGGCGAGCGCCTTACCGACGAAGCTGCTCTCTGGGTAGTTACCGGATATTAAGCGCAGGGAGGGAAGGTCGTGAGCTTTTCACAGCTTTTGGGCAGCTGCGAAGCGGCGAAGCAGCTTGAAACGCTGTCCGACAACAGGCGGCTGCCTCACGCGGTCGTTTTTGAGAGCCGCGACGCGTCTCTTGCGAAGCGCGCGGCGGTCGAGCTTGCGGCGGCTTACCTGTGCGAGAGCGAGGGCAAAAGACCGTGCGGCGTGTGCAGCTCGTGCCGAAAGGTGCGCGGCGGCATCCACCCCGACGTATATATAGTGAAAACTACGGGCGGCAAGCGCGCCACGGGCGTCGGCGAGATACGCGAGATGATCGCCGACAGCTACATCAAGCCGAACGAAGCGCCCGGCAAGGTATACATGATATTCGACGAGATGACGCCGGAGGCGCAGAACGCGCTTTTGAAGATCCTGGAGGAACCGCCGCAGAACGTCATGTTCATCATAACGACGGTGAAGTCTACGCTGCTGCTGAAAACGGTGCTTTCACGCTCCGCGCTCTTCAAGATAGGCGGCGACGACGACACCATTTCGGAGGAAGCCTTTGCCACGGCAGTCGAGATAGCACGCGCGATACCGCAGAATATCGAGCTGCCGCTGCTTGGCGCGACGAGCGTTCTGATAAAAAACCGCGAGCTTACGAAGCAGACGCTCATTATTCTCGGCGAGTTCTGCACAAAGGCTCTGGAGCAGAAATACCTCGGCGAGAGCGGCTACGAGGACTACATCACGGGAATGTCGAGAATGCTGAAGCGCGATTCCATCGTAAGACTGTTTGACGTTGTGTCGCAGGCGCAGGAGATGCTCTCGCACAACTGCAATATGAATATTCTGATAACGTGGCTTTGCGCGAATATCCGCGAAGCGCGTTCGTCGAGCCGCCGATGAGCGTATGCCCTGCGGCGGTCTTTCGCAAAAACACAAAGGAGATTTTATATATATGGCTGAGATAATCGGTGTGAGATTCAAGGACGTCGGAAAGGTCTATTATTTCGACCCCTCCGGCAACAAGTTCGAGCTTGAAGATAAGGTGATCGTCGAGACGGCGCGCGGAGTGGAGTGCGGCAGCGTCGCTATCGAAAACAAGGAGGTCGCCGACAAGTCGATCACACATCCGCTGAAAAAGATAATCAGGCGCGCAAACGCGGCAGACCTCAAAAAGCTTGAGGATAACAAGCGCAAGGAGGAGCGCGCGTTCAAGATATGCGTGAAGAAGATCGAGGAACAGAAGCTCGAAATGAAGCTCGTCAACGTTGAGTACACGTTTGACAACAAGAAGATACTCTTCTACTTCACCGCGGACGGCAGAGTCGATTTCCGCAGCCTTGTAAAGGAGCTTGCGTCTGTATTCCACACGAGGATAGAGCTTCGCCAGATCGGCGTTCGCGACGAAGCAAAAATGCTCGGCGGCATAGGTATATGCGGCAGACCGTTCTGCTGCAACTCCTACATGGGCGAGTTCCACCCCGTTTCTATTAAAATGGCGAAGGAGCAGGGGCTGTCGCTCAACCCCGTGAAGATCTCGGGAACGTGCGGAAGGCTGATGTGCTGCCTGAAATACGAGCAGGCGGCGTACACCGACCTGCTGAAAACAGTTCCGAAGGAGGGCGCGACCGTCATGACGCCCAACGGCGAGGGCACGGTAGTTGAAGCGAACCTCATCAGCAAGGTGTTAAAGGTGCGCCTGAAAAAGTCGCCCGACGCAGCTCCGGCAACGTTCAAGGCGGACGATGTAAAGGTGCTCAAGGACGCTCAGATCAAGGTCAATAAGAAGGAGCTTGAAGAATTGAAGGATCTTGAGTAATACAAGACAAACTTGAATACAGAAAAGACCGCGATATCATCGCATTTTTAACACGCCGCTGATTTTTGTGCAATAAGTATAGACTAACTCGTTTTATAATAAAAAAATTATGGTAAAATAGCGAAAAATACTTGCGTTTTTTCCTGCTTAGTGATATAATATGTACAAATAAAAACAAACGGAGGTCTTTATTATGGCTTACAAAATTAGTGACGAATGTATCTCCTGCGGCGCTTGCGCTGCTGAGTGCCCGGTAGAGGCTATCGCTGAGGGCGACGGCAAGTACGAGATAGATGCAGACGCTTGCATTTCCTGCGGCAACTGCGCAAACGTATGTCCTGTAGGCGCTCCCGCTGAGGAGTAATTCCAAAAAACAAAAATCAACCAAGAGCCCGGCACACCGCCGGGCTCTTTTGGCGCCCAGGCGGGCGCGGGCAATTGCGCGTTTGTAGGTTGTTTAAGGCACGACTCTCGTCCCGCACGGCTCGTCGTGCCCGGCACGCCTACATTTTGTTAGGAGATAAGACAAATTTATATAAAGAAAAAATCTGCCGCACAAAACACTCAGCACGCAAAAAACACATTAGAGCGAGAAAGAAGTGCCTTGAACGTATCTGTTCACCACCCTTATCGGTGATTTGAACAAAGAAATATTCATGAAAACCGTGAAATTTCACTTGACAGATAGCCTTGAGTGTGTTACAATTTAAAGTACCTCGTAAAGGGGTTTTTATTTTTGTGCCCTTTTTTAGAGGGAGGCTAAATTTACCGATTAAACGG
>OMPZ01000135.1 GCA_900313125.1 uncultured Eubacteriales bacterium
CTCCGCTGCCTCGTCGGTCGGTGCTGTTGCCTGCGTCAACGTCTGCCCCCGGCAGACCGCACCCCCGCACCCCTTCGGCAACAAAAAATAAAATATAGATTTTGTATTATTAAGTTGCCGCATTAATAATACGCGTCAGATATCGAGCTCGACCTCACAGCCGAGCGCAAAGCTCCATAAAACGCAGCGCGAGACCTTCGTTTTGAATATCTCCTCCACGGCGTATTTATAGAGACTGAGCTGCTTTTCGTGCATACGCGCAAGCTCCTCGGGGGACTTTACATAATCGGTCTTGTAGTCGATGATCGTATACTCGCCGTCCTTTATCATAAGGCAGTCGATCGCGCCCTGAAGCACCGTTTTTTCCTCGCTGAACGGCGGCTCCAGCTCAGGGTAGATGATCCCCGCCGGAATGAACACCATGAACTGATACTCACGCTCAAGCTTTGCCGACATCATTTCCTTCATCAGCTCGGAGTTGAGGAACGTTTCTACTCTGTCGTTTTTGATGCTGTTCGCCTGCTCCTCGGTCAGCTTGCCGAGAGCGACAAGGCGTTTTTTCTCGTCCTCGACAGACTTCTTCGCCGCTTCAAAATCGCAGTACTGAGCGAAATTGTGCATAGCCGTGCCCTTGTCCGCGCCGGTCATTTTGTCCTTCGTCATAAACGCCGGGCGGTAGTCCGAGCCGTAGATCTTGTCGCTCTCTTTTTTCGACAGTATCGACGCGGCTACCTTCTCCTGTATAGCGCAGGAGCTGTCAAATTTATACGAGCGGTCGAGCTTTTTCCTTATCGTTTCAAGATAGCTGCTCACCTCGTCGGGGTCGGGCGTATTTTTATCGGTAGAAGGCGTGCTGCCGTCCTTTGTTTCGTCATCGCCATTTTCGGAGATATCCGCGGGCTGTGCCGTGCCCTCGTTTTCGGCGTCGGGCACTATCACGATATCCCACCTGCTGATATCGCTGTCGCAGTAACCGCCGCTGTAGCTTTCCGCGGCAGCGGCTCTGATCTCATCGCCGTCGCGGCTTACGAGCATACAGGAAACGAGCCAGTCGAAAAATCCCTTAGCATTGCCCACCGTGTACGGAGAGATCCTGCTGCCGTCGTACATTAGCTTCTTCGCCGCTGACTTTATCGTCTTTTCGGGATCCTTCACGGTCGCTATCATCAGCAGCTTTTCCTTCGCCCTCGTCATGGCAACGTAGAGCATTCGTATCTCCTCCGAGAGCATTTCGTCCTTCATCGCGCCCTCCAGCGCGATACGCGTGATGCCCTTGTAGTGATACAGTCTGTCCTTGTCGTAGTAGTCTATACCCACGCCGAGCCTGCTGTTGTAGACCAGATCGCCCTCCATGTCCATCTCGTTAAATTCCTTGCCAAGACCGGAGACTATGCACACGGGGAACTCAAGACCCTTCGACTTGTGCGTCGTCATGATCTTTACGGAGTTGTCGTAGACCTCGCCTGCGCGGTCGGCAGCCGAAAGGTCCTTTCCGTACTCTGCGAGCCTGTCGATAAAGCTCACAAAGCCGCCTATTCCCTTAAAGCCCGACGACTCGTACTTTTTCGCGTACTGCAGCAGCATGAGCAGGTTTTTGCGCCTGTACTCGCCGTCCTCGCCTGAGATCACGATCTCGGGCAGGAGAGTCTCGGAATATATCCTGTTGATAAGCTCGTAGGAGGTCACGTTGCTGCCGACAGAGCGGAATTTGTCGAACATCTCGCTGAAGCGGCGCGCCTTTTCGTTTGTGTCCTTCTGCGCGATAATGCTCTCGTACAGGCTCTTGTCGGTACTGCCTGCTCTGATCGCGCCGAACTCGTCGGGCGTGAAGCCGAATATCGGGCTTATCAGCACCGCCGCGAGCGGGATATCGCGCGCAGGGTTCTCGAGCACGCGCAGCAAGGAGAGCATAAGGCGTATCTCGGGCTGAGAGAAAAAGCTGTCGCCCTTTTCGCTGACCGCCGGGATACCCATGTTCAGAAGCTCCCTTATGTACACGGCAGCCGCCTTGTTCGCACTTCGCATAATTATACATATATCTCCGAAGCGGACGTCGCGGTAGCTTCCCGTGTCCTTGTCATAGACCGTTTCGCTTTTCATAATCTCGAGAATCCGTCTGCCGGCGTAGCGTGCCTCCGCCGCGACGCGGTCATCGTCCGAAAGCTCGCCCGCACCGATAAGGTGGAACGAAACGGCAGGCTCCTCGTCCTTTGCCGGGTCGTCCCTCGCGGGGTAATCAGCCTTTGCAGCGAGCGCTTCTTCATCGTCGTAATCAAGACCGCCGAGCTTGCGCGACATTATGTTTTTGAAAATGAAGTTTACGCAGTCGGTCACCTTTTCGCGGCTTCGGAAATTCGCGTCGAGGTTTACCTTCGATGGGTAGTTGTCGGCGTCTCTGCTGTACGGTGCGCTGCGCTCCTTTCGGTCAATGAAGATCTCCGGCATAGCCTGCCTGAAACGGTAGATGCTCTGCTTTACGTCGCCCACGGTGAAGAGCTTTCTGTCGCCGTCGCTGACAGCGTTGAATATCCTCTCCTGCAGCATATTTACGTCCTGGTACTCATCGACCATAACGTAATCGTAGCGGCTCGAAATCTCGCGCGCTATATCGGTAAACTCGATGCCCTTGTCCGTTTCCTTTACGAGCAGCTCAAGCGCCCAATGCTCAAGGTCGCCGTAATCGGCAGCCGAGCGTTCCGCCTTCATCGCGGCGTATTCGTCCGAAAGCTCCAGAACAAGCTCGAACAGCGTGCTTATCACAGGTCTTATTGCGTCCACCTCGGCGATAAAGCTCGGCGTATCCTTCGAGAAAAGAGCTTTGATACTGCCGGTGATCTGCTTTTTGTAGCTGTCGCGGTGGGTCTGTATCTCCTTTTTCAGTCTTTCGAGCTTCTCGTCAAGATTTCTCGGGAAGCTCATCGTCTTGAATTTAAGCCCAGCAAAGAAACCGCAGATATCGCTCCACGAGCCGTTTTGCAGAAGGGTGTAAAGATCTTCTATCAGCTTTCTTTCTTCGGCAAGCACCGTCTGCGCCTTTGTAAACGTTTCCTCGCCCGCCGCAAGCTGCACCGCTTTATCGTTTTCCAAGCGGAGATATTCAAACGGCATGAGCGCCTTGCTTATAAGCTGCCTGCCCCACTCCGTCTTTGCCGGGTCGGTAACGCCGCTGTACATGGCGAGCTTTTCTTTGAGCCACGTTTTCGGGAAGGGCTGCGCGCGAAGGAAATCGTAAAGATCTATCACGTTTTCCTGCAGACCGCCGTCGCTGTACGCGTCCGAGAACATATCTATAAGCGTGAGGAAATCGGGATCGCCCTGCTCGTAGTGTCTCTCAAAAACAGCGGCGCACGCCGTTGACATTAGCACGTCGCTCTCCTCCGTATCGAGAATGCGGAAGTCCGTCGGGATATCGAGAGTATAGAAATACTCTCTCACAAGCGAGCTGCAAAAGCCGTCTATCGTGCTTATCTGCGCCTTTGAAAGCAGCATCTGCTGACGTATCACGTTTTTGTTTTCGGAAAGCGGCGTTTGCTGTGCAAGCTCTGTGAGCTTTTTCGCAATGCGCTGCTTCATCTCGTCGGCGGCAAGGTTCGTAAACGTAACGATCAGGAACCTGTCTATGTCTACAGGGTGATCCTTGTCGGTGATAATATCTATAACGCGCTGTGACAGCACGGCAGTCTTGCCCGAGCCGGCAGCCGCGGAAACGATCATCGGACCGCCCCGCGCGTTGATCGCGTCCTTCTGTGCGTCAGTCCATTTTACATCACTCATCGTTGTCTCCCCCCTCTTTTTCACCGCCGAGCTCTTCGAGTACCTCGCTGTTTTTACGGCAGTCTATGATACCCATCGCGTCGCTGTTCTCACGTCTGCATATATCTCTGAAAGCGCACCAGTCGCACACGCAGGAGCGCGCGCTCTTGTTCTTGACGGGCAGCGCCGCTATGTCGCCCTTGTCGAGCGTGTCGCTCATCTCTCTGATCTTATCGCAAACAATGTCGAAGATCATCGAAAGCTGCTCCTTCGAGACTGCCTCGGCATTGACGAACGCCTTCTTCGGCGAGGTGTCCATACCGGCAATAACCTTTTCCTCATCAAGGCTCACGCCGCTGAGCTTCATGTCGCCGCTCAGCTTTTTTGCGGCGCTTTCGCTGAGCTTGTCGGTGCTCATCGTAACGCCGTCCTTTATGCTGACACTTGACGAATCCGACTGCATATAGAGTACGCCGCCCGGCTCCAGATGCATTTTGTAGCGCGGCGTTCCGTTTTGCGTGACCGCCATAAGGTAAATGAGCATCTGCATATTAAGACCGTTGAGCACCTCGTCGAGCTTCAGCTCCTTGCCGCTCGACTTGTAGTCGATAACGCGGATATAGCCCTCCTTGCCGCCGTCGAGCAGATCAACACGGTCGATCTTGCCGTTTATGCGGACAGCGTTTCCGCTCGAATCGTTCAGCTCAAATTCGCCGATACCGCTGCCCGAACGGTCGATGGCAAGCTCGGTGTCTACCGGCTTGAAATCCGTCTGGGAAAGCTGCTCCATAACGTGCTTTACGACTCTCGCCGCACGCGCTTTTGACCTGGCGTACAGGTGCATGAACCGCTGCGATTTGTTTTCCGTGCCGCCAAGCTCGTCGTCGATATACTTTTTGAGCAGATCGTCGAGCAGCGTTTTGAGCGCGCTGTCGCTAAACGGGCGGAAGCCGTTTTTCATGTATTCCTTCACGATATTCTCAAGGATAAAGTGAAGCAGATTTCCGTAGACGAGCGAGTCGAGCTGCGCCTTGCGCCTGTCCTCCAGACCCACGCCGTAGTTACAGAAATACTGGAAACGGCATTGGTAGAATTTTTCGAGCTGCGACGCCGAAAGCCGCTTGTTTGAGCCGAACAAGGCGAGCTTCACGCTGCTGTCGCCGAGGACGCCGCCGATATTTTTGATGCTCGAGCCGAGCGCGGCTGTACCCTCGGAGAACTCGTCATTTTCGGAAAGATACTCGCCGAGCGCCTTCGTAAACGCGTCGCCGCGCCCGTAATTTCGTGCGTACAGCTCGAACGCGGTCTTGTCGTTTGAAAGGCGTTCGATGCCCTCAAGCTCGGACGTGTTCACCCTTTCGATCTCGGGGAATATCCTTTCCACCTCGGAGACGATAGTTGACGGCTGAACGCTGCCGCCCGAAAGCTGACCCTTCGGGTACGTCACGAACAGATGCGCTCTCGGAGCGGACACCGCGCTGTAGACGAAGTATTTCTCCTGCAAAAACAGCTCCGCGCAGGAGTCGTAAAGCGGCAGACCGCTGCTGATAAGCTGAGCGCGCTCGATGTCGCTGAACACGCCGTCGGGCACAGGCTTTCGCGGAAATTCGCCCTCGACCGCGCCTATCAGGAAAACGGCATACGGCTCGCTCAGGCGAACGCTGTCCGCCGTGCCGAAAAGCACCTGATCTATCGTCTGCGGGATATCCGAGATATCCGCGCCCTGAACGACGAGCTTGAACAGCTCGGTGTAACGCCTTAGCGTGATCTCACGCGAGCCGAGCGCGGTGCTCATTTTGTCGAGTATATCGCACAGCATTATCCACAGACGCAGACCCTCGTCGGAGTAGACAGCCTTGTCCTTCGCCTGCTTTTCGAGCAGCTCGGGCACGCGGTTTTTCTCCATAAAGTTGAACAGCGCCTTTGATATCTGAAGCGCGGTGAATTTCCCGTCGCTGCCGGACAGCTCCTTTTTGAACGCTTCAAACGGCTCGACGATGAGCTTTCTCGTTTCGTTGAGCGTTTCGAGCAGCTTTTTGTCCTCATCGGTAAACTCCTCTTTGTAGCCCCTCGGATTGAGCGTAAGCTCCGAGAAGAGATCTCTGCCCTTGATGCCCCATGTAAATATGTAGTTCTCAAGCTGAGCCGCAGCGTAAGGCTCTACCGATGACAGCCCCGTTTTTGCCGCCGCGAGCAGCTTTTTCTCGTCGTTCTGACTGAGCATATATTCGAGCGCCGTCATTGCAAGTCGGAAAACGGGCTTTGAATCTACGGGCGCGGGCTTTGACATAAAATACGGCACGCCGCATTTCTCAAAAGCCGCGTCGAGAACTCCGTCGTACTTATCGCCCGACCTTGCGACAACGGCGATATCGCGGTAGCGGCACTCGCCGTCAAGAGCCATGTCCTTTATCTTCCCGGCGATGTACGCGCACTCGTCGTAGATATCGGACGCGCAGACGAGCGTTATCCCCTTGTCCGTCTCGTCCTTTGTAAGAGCGCTGCCCGTGAGCGGAGTATGGCGGTAAATGTTTTCCTCAAAACGGCACAGCGCGGCGCTGCTCGTTCTTTTGCTGCCGCAAAGCTTTATCGGCGAGGCTACTCTCAAGCCTTCTTTTTTTGCGCCCTCTACGATACGCGCCCTCGTTCTGTTGACCGTGAAGAAAAGATCGTCGCCGCCGGACACGTCCATGCACAGAGAGATATAAAAGTCCTTCGCCTGCTTCATCATCAGGTCGATAATTTTATGCTGCTGCGCCGTAAAGCCGCTGAAATCATCGACGGCTATCGTGTAACCGTCGAAGAAATTCGTCTCGGCGATGCGCTTTTCGAGACGGATATCGTTGTCGTAAGGGTCTACTCCGCTTTTATCGACGTTGCCGTTATACTGCTTGTAGATCAGATAAAGCTCGGTGAGCTTCTTTTTCAGCTCGTCCGTAGCTGCCAAAGCTGTCTTTTCTCTGAGCGTTTCGGGCAGGATACCGCACTGCTTGAACTCCTTGACAGCAGTAAGCGCCACCTCGGTAAACTGCGGCTTTGCCGCCGCCTTTGAATAAACGTCGAGCGTGTCGGAAAGCTCCTCGAGCGTATATGACATGATGAGCTTTCTCACATCGTCGTCGATCGGGATACCGGGTATTTTCCCCGTTTTGTTCATCACCATGTGATACAGTCTCGTAAACGACATAACGTTCACGTTTTTTTGCAGTATCGGACCGAGCAGGCTCAAAAACCTCTTCTCGCATTCAAACGAGCTTTGCTCGGGTATCAGATAAAGCAGCTTTTCCTCGCCGCCTTTTGCAAGTCCGGCGAGCTTGTCGTAAAGGTACGCAGTCTTGCCGCTGCCGCTGCGTCCTTCTATCAGATATACCATTTTTTCACTTCCGTTCTTTTTCGTCGATCGCTTTTACAAGCTGTTCATACATCTCATACACCTTAAATTTGTACTCTGCTTTGCCGGACGTGACGAGCTGCGTCTGCTCGTCGCTGAGAACGTCGGAGATATCCGCGCCCGACGCGCTGATGCATATCGGAGGGAACATCACGCACCACCAGTTGTGACCCTCTCCGCTGCCGAGTTTCAGACGCAAAGCCTTATATTTCCCGGCGGGAAGAGTGATATTGCCGTAAACACGGTTTGTGAAATACATATCCACAAGCTCGCCGCTCACGCTGTAATCATACCCCTGCTCACGAACGACGCGCTGCGCTTCCTGTGTGATGCTTTCTATCCGCTGCGCGATGATCCTCTCGGCAGCCGCCTTGTCGCAGTCCGCAGGATATATATCGGCGCACATCTGCTGCACACGGTCGCGAACCATGAGCTTTAGCTGCTGATCCTCTTCGCTATCGGAATTTGCAAGGATATGCAGCCGCACTACCTGCTGCGAGATCGCGCGCGACTGCGCGTCAAACTTAGTCATCGAAAACGCAAAGCAGACGACAAAGCCGCATATCAGCGCCTTTACAGCCGTTTTCACAGCCCCGTCCAGTATTCCTTTTCCCCACCTATCGGAACGTCCGGTAAACATAATTTTACATCTCCCAAAATAATTTGTCAATGAAATTATTGTTAATATACAAAAAATTATACATAGTTTGAAAAATTTTAATTAGACGAGAGTTTTACCGATTTTTTGAAAAAAGTTTAAAAAAACACTTGCATTTTGATTTGAATTGTGATATTATAAATAGGCACTAAAAACGGTGTAAATGCGCTGTTAGCTCAGCTGGATAGAGTGACTGGCTACGAACCAGTAGGTCGGGGGTTCGAGTCCCTCACAGCGCGCCAGGAAAGAGTCATGATTAATTGTCATGGCTCTTTTTCTTTTTACTTATATCTATGATAATGAAAAAGCCACGGGATCGAAACCCCGTGGCTTTTGGTTTTATTCTCAGATAGAGATCGTGTGAGCGATGTCGAAAAGATTCTTGTCGAATACTCTTTCCATGTTAAGAGCTTCCGTGATATCGAAATCAACGATCTTGCCGTTCTGCATTGCGATAACTCTGTTGCCGATGCCCTGCTCGAGAAGATCGACAGCCTTGTGACCCATCTCGCTTGCGACTACTCTGTCGCGAAGAGTGGGCGAACCGCCGCGCTGTACATGACCGAGAACTGTTGCTCTCGACTCGATGCCTGTTCTTGTCTGGATATATGTAGCGATCTCGTAGAGGTTCTTATCGAAAACTCTCTCCATATTGAGTGCTTCCGTAA
>OMPZ01000022.1 GCA_900313125.1 uncultured Eubacteriales bacterium
AGAGCTCCAATCTAAAGAAGAATTATCGGCGGAATTTTTGTCCGACTTGAGGATATATATCGGCGCCTGATAGGTCGCGCCGTTGCTTCGCTCGCCGCCGTCAAAGTTTACCCATGCAGCTTTCGCGAAAACAGGGTAATACTCAAGAGATTCCGAGCTGTCGGCAGTAATGTTCTCACTTGTTTTAAAAGTTACGTCGGGAATGGTTTCGGTATCGTCCGAGTTGTACGCTGCAGCTTTATCTCTATCCGTCGTCCAGCCAAGAAAGACGTCCTTACCCGTCGGCACGGGCGCTTTTACAAAACGAAGGTCTTCGCCTGCGATCGAATCAGAAGAAAGCTGCTTCGTGTAGTCGTAAAGGCTGACCGTTTTGCTGCCGCTGGGAAGTACGATCTGATGTGTGTAGAAAACGCGCTTGTCGGTTTTGTCGGTTGAGTAGTAGAACGTCATGATGTGCTCTTTGCCGTAGCGAGCGTAGAGGTACACCTCGGTGTCCTTGCCTTGCGACTGAATGTCGGTTATGGGCGTGTTGAATTCTACCTTTTTCTCGTTGTCTCCTGTGAATACGCCGTTTTCATCGCCGAGATACCAGCCGCCGAAAACGTCGGAGGTGGTTTTGCCGTGGTAAGGAAGCTGCGGAAGAAGGAGCTTTTCACCGTCCTTGAGTATCTGCTCGTTCGTCTCGATGACCTGCGTGCCGCGCTGAACGGTGAAGTTGTATTCTTCGTATTTGGCTATCAAAGTATCGGTTATTGCCGAATTCTCGCTGAGATTGTAGAACTTATAGGTGCGGCGGTATTGCTTTGCGTTGCCGTCGTTCGGGCTTGACTGTATATAGTAAACGGAGAAGCTGTCAGCTTCAAACGTTACGCTGCCGTCGGTCTGAGAGATAACGCCGACCTCTTCTGTCTGCGCGTTATCGTCAACATGAGTAACGGTGAGCTCTTCGCCGTTTTCGATAGCCGCTTCGACCTCGGGCGTGCTGATCTCGACGTTTACGGTCGTGTCCGGCTCAAATTCCGCGCCGTTTTCGTCAAACAGCGTGATGTCGAACGCCGCGCATACGTTTTCGGCGTCTACATCAGCCGGAAAAGCTTTAGCCTGCGTGCCCTCGGGCAGCAAGCCTTCGACCGTTATCGACGCGCCGTTATCGGCTGCGGCTGTGTATGTGCTGTCGGTAAAGATAAGAGCGTTGATCGTCTGCTCAACGAGCTCCTTCTGCGTGGAGGTGGTTTCGGCAGTCGCCGTTACAGGCACGATCGAAAGCAGCATTGCGATCGAAAGCAGGATCGACAACGCAGACCTGAACCGCCTGCCGTGAATAGGTTTGACTGACATAATATCCGTCCTTTCATCTTATAATGTCATTGATTCGTGCTGTGGTATCACCAAAATGCCGTTTGACCCGGGTCGGCTGAGGGATATGCCGCGCCTGTCGTCACAGGAGTGGATTTGCCTAACTTGTTTGACGCTCCGCCAATAGCGTTTTCACCATTTGACTGCGTGATGATATCACTGTCTGCGGGGAGATGAATAATTTCCATCTCGGGTTTGATGTACTCCATAGACCAATTACCTTCTTTCATAAATTTATTTGTTTTCACCTAATTTACCGGATAAATACAACTAATCATGGTATTTATACCACCGTTAAGATACTTTAAGTTCTCAACAAGAATTATTAGATATTTAATTTAAAAAATAAGATGATACCCGATCAATATACATCAGATCAATGGGTATCATCTTTATCACATATATAATTTTCTATTTATCACAGCGCCGAATAGCCGTAGCTGTTTACGAGCGCTTCAATTTTTTTGCCCTCGCTGCAGAACGGGCAGCGGTTCGGCTTAAAGCTCTGGTAATCGCCGAGGTCGTTCGGATCGAAGATCGAGGTCACGGGGTGGTTGTCGCACTCGCCTACCGTGGCAAATATCGCCGCAACGCCGACCACATTGCCGCCGTAGTAATTTATTGCGTCCATAGCGGCAAGCGCGCTCTTGCCCGTTGTAACGGAAGCCGCGAGAACGAGCACGTTCTTGCCGACGAGCATCGGGAGCAGGTTGTCGCGGAACATCATCTGACCGTTAGAGATGTACTCGGGAGATAAAACGTAGATAGGGTGCTTGGCGTTGATGTTCATGTAGTTGTCCTGCGTGAGCTCGTCCGCGATGCAGGTGCCTACGACCTCCATGCCGTCTATGCAAAGAATGCTGTCGATGATAGTTTTCGTGCGGTAGCCCTCCGCAAGCTCTTTAGCAACAGCCTTCGCTTCGCCGAGGTTCATTTTCTGTGTGGTAACGTCAACGAAATAATTCGTATGGCTGTGCATTGTAGCGAAATGTCCCTTTTTAACGTGAAGCAGCACTTCGCTGTTTTCCGCTCTGATTATCAATTCCTCTGCCATGTTTTCACCTCATTGTTCTTTGTGGAAATTCCATGATATAATTTTACTACATTTTTATCAGTAAATCAAGTACAAATTAGTAAAAAAAGTAAATCGCTCAAAACAATGTGTGCCGACGGCTGCCGCGTGTGTTGACTATTTCTTTTTCCTTTTTTATTATCCGCTGGGTCTGATTCGTCAGCCTTCTCCGATGCTTTCTCCTTTATTGATTTGTCGGGAGCGAGATCCATTTTCTCGAAAAAGCTTTTGAATTTGTCGGCGCTCTCTTTTGAGATACTGTCGCTGACGAAATTTTTGAAATTCGGGTTTATATCGTTTGTGCTCATTTTTACCACTTTTTTCAGAAAAGATTGCTGTCTACGGCATTTGAGACCGTAAAATATCCTTGTTACACGAAAAAATTTTTTGTGCAAACCATAGATAGTTTTAAATCTTGAGGTTATTCTATGTTCAAATCCATGCGTATTCTTAGTATAGAAAAGGTTGAATTTAACAAATATTTAACGGTTTTTCAGTTTTCATTATTCATATAGAAAATCCAGACAAAACAACTGAAAACTTAAAACTTAAAAATGAATAATACAAAGCGAAAATCCCGCCGACGTTGTCGACAGGATTTTCGCTTTGGCTGGGCCGGCGGGATTCGAACCCACGAGATGACGGAGTCAAAGTCCGTTGCCTTACCGCTTGGCGACGGCCCAATAAAAAAACAAG
>OMPZ01000073.1 GCA_900313125.1 uncultured Eubacteriales bacterium
CCTTGTTCACGCCGAACGGCATCACCTCAAGGAAAAAAGGACAGCTTTTGAAAACGTCAATGTATCCCTTGAATTTGCTGTTGAGAAGCTGCTCGTACTCGTTTATCACAGCAGGCTCGCCGACGATCAGCATCTTGTTTATATCGAACGTCACATAGTCGGTAAAATTGCTGACCTGCTTGTAGTCCATTCCGAGTATCTTCGCTTCGACAAAGGAGTAATCGTTCACCTTTTCGTTCATGATAATGCTGTCGCCCTCATAGGTAATGACGGTGAGGTTCGCGTCGGAAACGGCGTCATAAACGGGCTTTATGTACTCGTGAGGGAAATACTTCGCGGAAAGCACCTCGCCTGTCGCCGCGTCTATGACCCTGCCGCCGTTGAACGCCATTATATAGCCGCCGAAACGGTCAAGCTCCAGCTCTGCCGCAATGTCCTTCAGACCGAACTGGTGTCTGCCGGAAGCGACTATGACCTTTTTGCCCTGACGCTGTGCTTCGATGAGAGCGCGGCGTGTGCGCGGCGTTATCTTCTTTTCGGAATTTGTGAGCGTACCATCGACATCAAGCGCGATTATCTCATAATCCATTTTTCTTTTCTCCTTTAACACAAAGCTTTTCTTTCTCTTTAAAACTTAATTAAACGTTCCGTGAACGTATTATTTCATCTCAGACCAGACCTTGCTGAAGCAGTCGATAACGTAGTCTATCTGCTCGTCGGTCATGAGAGAATATGAGGGCAGCGTCATTTCGCCGCTGAACATTTCGTATGTATTCGGGAAATCCTTGATATCAAAGCCTATCCTCTTGTATGCCGTATGCATCGGGAGCGGCTTGTAGTGAACGTTTGTTGAAACTCCGAGGTCGAGCATTCTGTCCATGAACTCATTGCGGAATTTCTCGCCGCGGTTTTTGAAGTTGACCATGTACAAATGGCAGCTTGAACCGATCGAGCTGAAATGATCCACAACGTCTATCCCGTCGATACCGAGCAGCGCGTCGTTGTAGCGTTTGAAGATATGGCGGCGTTTCGACATTATCTCATCGGCGCGGTCGATCTGCGCAAGACCTACCGACGCGATTATATCGGTCATGTTGTGCTTAAAGCCGAGGAACTCGATATCGTATTCCCAGAAGGGCTTTTCGCCCTCGGGCTTGAAGGCTCTGTCCTGACCGTGGTTCGAGAGCAGCATGAGCTTTTTCTTCATCCACGCGCTGTCGATACCGTCGATCTGACGCCATGTCAGCGCGCCGCCCTCAGCCGTAGTGATATTCTTCACGGCGTGGAACGAAAAGCTCGTGAAGTCGCCGAGCTCGCCCGCGCGTTTGCCGTCGGAACGCTCCGCAAGGAAGGAGTGCGCGCCGTCCGTAATAACGGCAGCTCTGCCCATTGCCCTTTGGATATCGTTCTTCGGAGCGAACATCGCCTTTTTGCTCTCGACTATCTCGAACAGCTTGTCGTAATCACAGATAACGCCGCCGAGGTCTACGGGAACGACCGCCTTTGTTTTCGGCGTGACAGCTTTTGCCACAGCGTCGTAGTCGATGTGGTAAGTTCCCTTCTCGACATCAACGAGAACGATCTTTGCGCCGACGTGGTCGATAACGCTTGCCGACGCGGAATATGTATACGCCGGGACGATGACCTCGTCGCCTTCGCCGATCTCAAGCAGGCGCATCGCCATTTCGTGGCAGGCGGTCGCGGAGTTCATGCAGGCAGCGTGCTTTGTGTGGCAAAGCTCAGCCACGCGCTTTGACAGCTCCTCGACTTTCGGGCCAGTAGTTATCCACGACGTTTTCATTGTTTCGACAACGCGGTCTATCTCAGCCTGCCCGATATCGGGCGGTGAAAACGGTATTTTCATAGTATAAGATCTCCTTTTTATTACTTCGGCAATTAAATGATCGCAAGCCGTTACTCTGTTTTTTAACAGAGATACCTTGCGGGGGCTTTCCGGTCGCAGTCTCCGCTGCCGCGTCGGTCGGTGCTGTTGCTTACGGCAACATCTGCCC
>OMPZ01000236.1 GCA_900313125.1 uncultured Eubacteriales bacterium
ATCTCCGTTATTTCAGCCGAAAGCCTTGTGTTTTCTTCAATGCTTTTCAAAGCTCCCGCGTCGTTCATATTATCCCCTCCCGAGCAGTTTATCAACAATTATCGGCGCGAATGTGGAAAACATCATCGCCGCCGTTCGCAGCAGCATAAACCGCCTGTTGTTTCGCCGAATGCTCCGCGGTACGAACCGCAGCAGGTCTCCCATATTGAACACGACAATAAGCGGCACGGTTATGTAGAACACGAATATCTCGATCAGACCGCCGACGCCGAATCTGTCGAAGCAGACCACGGCGATGTAGATCATCGAGATGTACGAAAAAGCGGCGGCAAGCTCCTTCCACAGCGTGTGAGTGCGAAAGCCGGGCAGCGCGCGCAAAAACGGTATGCGGTCGATAAGGTGCGCGCCAAGCTCGTGCCGCAGCGCGTTTTCCATGCTTTCGGCGTCCTTATAGCGGTGCGAAGGGTCGTCGTTCGTTGCCTTTTCTATTATTGCCGCGACGTAATGGTCGCCGCTGTACCGCTTTACGCCCGGCTCCTGACCCGTGAGCATAAAGCTTAGAATACAGCCGACGGAGTAGATGTCCGAGCGGTTCGTCGCCGACGACGAGATCGTTTCGGGAGCCTGATAGCCGAGCGTACCGACTACCGTCATGTCGGACACATCGCCGATATTCACCGCCTTTGCGCCGCCGAGATCGACTATCTTTATCTGCGGCGCTTTGCTGTCGTATTTTGATATCATTATGTTGTCGGGCTTCAGGTCGCGGTGAACGAAGCCCTTTTTGTGGAACTGGGCAAGCCCCTCGCAAAGCTGAACGCAGACTGACAGCGCCGTTTTTTTATCAAGAGCGCCGAAACGCCCGACGTACTCCGAAAGTGTGAGCGTTTCCTTGTCGCAGCCGTCGGCGCAGACATACTGAGTTACAGCGGCAAAGCGGTCGCCGACCTTTATCACCTCATATATCTCGGCTGTGTAAGGCGACCACATTTCGGACAAGCTCTCGTACACGGCGGCGTGCTTTTCGTCCATTTCCTTTAAGACAAAGGTTTTCGGCGCGTCGCCCGGGCACTCCTTCATCGCGGTATAGGTGCGGTACTTTTTGCCGCGGCTCAGCTCCTTATGTACCAGAAATTCATTTTGAAATTCCTGTTCGGTCAGCGTTCTCATTTCTTCGTTTTCTCCTGCTTTTCGGGGAAGAGCTTGTCTAAAAAGCCCTTTTCGGCGAGCAGCTCCCTGATCTCGCTGCCGCTCATTTTTTTCAGCATACCAAATATGATAACGGATTCTGCCTTGTCGCGTGTATAAAGCTCCTGATAGCGTGCGCGCTTGAGCAGAAGGTCGGTCTCCTCCAAAGAAGCGTCCAGCCCGAGCGCAAGGTCTATCACCGCCGCACGGCTCGGCTTGTCGTCCTTCCGCGACGGGCTTCGCAGCTTGTTTATATACGCCTTTGAAAGGCTCGTCCTTTTCACAAGCTCCGTCGTCGAGATGCCCTTCTCGGTCATCATTCTGTCGAGCGCGGCGGAAAACTCACGGTCGATCATGCCGTCAAGCTCGGCGTCGTCATATTTTTTTGCGTCGTTGAGTTTCCTGAAGTTCTCATCGGTCGTTTTGCCCATTGATACCCCTCCCTGTGCTACTCTCAGTATACCATTACTCGACAATATATTCAAGAAAAAAACGGCTACCCGCAGTAGTCGATTTTTTTCCGCGGCTGTGATACTCTTAATTAAAGCTATACATAAAGCTATAAACAATGCCTTGTTAGGAGGGAGCACAATGAAATGTGAATGCGGAACGGAGTTTGAAGGTAATTTTTGCCCGTCCTGCGGACGTCCGGCGATAGACGAAGCAAAGCCATCGGTCAAACCGGACAGCGGCAAAAAGACGATCTGGGATCGTCTGGAGTTTCTTACCGACAAGAGGACGCTGCTTTCGGCAGGCTCTGTACTCAGCGGCTTATACTGTGTCTTTGCGGGGTATTGGATAACTGCGCTGCTTTTCTTTGCCGGCGCGGTGCTGTTTTCGCCTCAGCTGAGAAAAAAACACCCGAACAAGGTCTGGCTGCTCAGCATCATCGGCTCTGTGGTACTTTTTCTGGGCATTTTCGCAGCCAAATTTCAGGACGCCCTTATCGAAGTGATGGAGGAAGAAGAATCCTACAGCGACTCATACTACTACGAGCCCACCACAAACGAGGAAAGATACGGCTATTAGCGGGCAATTACGCGGTTTTAGTTTGTTTAAGGCACAGCTTTATCGCCGCGCGGCTAGGCGCATCCAATGCGCCTACTTTATTCATGGCGCGGAATTGGTGCTGCTTTACCGAAACAGTTCGTCGAACTTATCCGGGTTTATTTTAAAGGGAGGTATAAAAATGATGATCCTTATTGCAATTTACATGATAGCCGGCTACTGGGCTACCGGGAAAACGATCTACGCCAACAAAATACTTATCGGCGCGTGGAACACGATCTTTCTGCAGCGCGTGATAATGGGAACGCTGCTTGGAGTAGTGCTTATCCCCTGGGCAATAATAAAATCTGTCGGCGGCAGATGATACTGTACGATCTCATAAATATGGATCTTGACAAAACAAAAAGCTGACACAATAACGATCAACGTCTCCTGACCGACCGCATGACCCGCGGTCGGTTTGAGAGACGTTGTTTTTTCAATTTGCTGCTTCGCTTCTCCACCTTCGCGCTTCGTCAAGCAGCTCGGCGATCAGCTCGCTTTTCCCTTCGGTATATGCGACGCGGTCGTTGGGGTACGTTTTGGCAAGCGTTCTTTTAAGCGCTGCGTATTTTTCGGCGGCAGCTATGTTGGCGTTCAGATGATCTCTGAAATTCAGGTAATTCTCCCACTCCGCCGAGCCGTACTTCACAACATGGATATGGTGAGTACGCGTGTCGTTCTCAAAGTCGCCCATGACGAACAGAAGCTGCTCCGGGCGTTCGTCAAATCTGAAAATAATATTCTCTGCTTCGAGCGCGTCTTTTTTCATAAGCACCGCTTCATAATCCGAAACGCCGACGGCAATGTCGATTATCGGCTTTGCCGGGATCGTTTTTATTGACGTGCTGCCGACGTGCTGAACATCTGCCGCGTCGTTTTGAAGAACGCTTTTTATTATCCGTATCGTCTGCGCAGCCGCCGTTTCCCATTCGGAACGATGATCTTCAAGATACACCGTTCCGCGTTTCATACCTATACTCATAATGACCTCACTATTTGTCAATATATTCTTCGATAATACGCCACTCGCCGTAGAGCCGCTCAAAGCTCCACGCCGCGTTGGCAGGGCTTGTCGAGGGCAGCCTGACCGCTGTTCTTCCTATCGCCTTTTGCTGATATTTTACAAACAGCTTGTACGCCGTGCCGCCGTTTACGAATATCTGCTTGATATCGCAGTTATCGAGTATCACGCTCAGATCGTTCACCGCTGCGTTTTTTATGCTGCTGTCGCTTGAGCCTTCGATCTCGCAAGACTCTATCACGTCCCACAAAGCTATCCCATGCGACAAACACAACGCTTTTTTCTCCTCTATGGTAACAGGCATATCCTCACCGCAAACTCGTGCCAGCAGCCGCCAAAAGCGATTCTGAGGGTGTCCGTAATAGAAGCTTTGCTCGCGCGATCTCACAGACGGAAAGCTGCCGAGGATAAGCGCCCTTGACTCGCTGCTGTATATCGGCGGAAATTCATGCTCCAGTCTCACAGAAGCTTCTCCAATTCCGCACGCAGCTTATCCTTCATCGACTCCAGCTCCTCGCTTGAGGGGCGGTTGTCGTCGGCGTACATTTTCTTCATAGGATACCACCACACGGGACCTCTGCCGTGATTGCCGTAGTCACCGATATCGCCGTCGCGGCGCGGGTACAGATGCCAATGAAGGTGCGCGTCGCCCATGCCGAGCAGCTCGTAGTTCATCTTGTCGCAGCCGAAAGCGTTCGCCGCCGCCTGCGCGACAAGCGTCATCTCCTTCATAAATTCCAGCCGCTCGTTCATGTCCATCTGATAAAGCTCGGTGTAGTCGTGGTTCTTGTAAAGAAACAGCGTATAGCCGTAAAAATGCTGATTGTCGCCGATCACGGCATAGCCCGTATTCAGTTCCTTAACGAAGTACGGGTTCTCCCCCTTTTTTATCATTTCTATTCTGTCGCATATAAGACACATTTCAGCTCACTCCTCGATACCATCTTGCGATCTGCTTTTGTTGCTGTACCACATAATTATACTCTCTATTTCTGCGGCTGTAAATATTTTTTTGTTGCCGCCGAAGTTCTTGAAACAAACATTGTGCCTTAAAAAACCGCTATACGATGCGTAGGTCGTATTGATGTTACAGGTACGATGATAAAGCGGCTGCGGGACAGAAGTTTGCTCTTTTATCGGTGAAAACTTTCGGCTTTATACTATACTGCCAAATGTCACAACATAATATTGTGCAGTCCTGCAAATTTGTAATATTAGTATTGACAAGTTTTAAGCCTCGTGCTATACTCATATCAGGAAATTGAAATAACAAACGTTACAACTTTACAAGAAACAAAAATTATGATATCATCAGGAGGTAATCATTATGAAAAAGATCGCAGTTGTTGCAGCTAACGGCAGAGTAGCACAGAAGGTAGTCAAAGAAGCACAGAGCAGAGGCTTCGAGGTAACGGGATTTGCCCGTGAGGACGAGAACAAGAGCGGCGCTGCTGCCTACGTCAAGAAGGACATCATGGAGCTTACAAAAGCCGATCTCGCAGGCTTTGACGCAGTTGTTGACGGCTTCGGCGCATGGAAGGACGAGGATCAGCCCATGCACGTCAAGACCTCTCAGCACCTTTGCGACCTGCTTTCGGGCACAGAGACCAGACTTCTGGTAGTTGGCGGCGCAGGCAGCCTTTATGTCAATGCGGAGCACACCGTTCAGGTCAAGGACGGAGCCGATTTCCCCGCAGTATTCCTCCCTCTCGCAAACGCGCAGGGTCAGGAGCTTGAGGAGCTTCGCAAGAGAAACGACGTGAAGTGGACTTTCATCAGCCCTGCCGGAGATTTCCAGGCTGACGGCGAGCGCACGGGCAAGTATATCCTTGCCGGCGAGGAGCTTACCCTCAACAGCAGGGGCGAGAGCATTATCAGCTATGCGGATTACGCTATCGCGATGGTAGACGAGATCGAAAGCGGCGATCACATTCAGCAGCGCATCAGCGTTGTCAGAGAATAAAAGTGAGATGATCTATCTATGCAGATGACCAGTAAATTTACAACGGCGGTACATATTTTGACCTGTATCGACGTGTTCGGTGACGAAACGCGCGTAACGAGCGAATTTCTTTCAGGCAGCACGGGCGTGAACGCGGTCATTATAAGGAATGTACTTGCGCAGCTCAAAAGCGCGGGCATCGTAAGAACCCGTCAGGGCAGCGGCGGCGCGCATCTTGCCGTACCCTTGAACGAGATCACGCTGTATGACGTTTACAAAGCGGTCGAATGTGTAGATGACGAAGGCTTGTTCCATTTCCATAAGAATCCGAACGCCATGTGCCCTGTCGGGAGAAATATCCACACGGTTATGGACGGCAGACTTTTGGCTGTACAGGCAGCAATGGAAAACGAGCTGAAAAGCGTAACTCTCGCCGAGATAGTTGCGGACACAAAGAAGATCATATCCGAGGAATAAACGGAGTGTGCCGGATCTGATGCCGGCACACCCTTTTATACTGATCCCGCCCGGCTTTATTTGCGACGATGTTTATCGCCGCATATTCATTCTCGTAACCTTTCGGAGGTGTTATACTATGACCGCAAAAGAATATTTATCGTTTATCACAGAACAGATACACTCGGTCGTTGCCGCAACAGTTGACGAGGACGGTCTGCCCGTGACCTGCGTTATTGACATGATGCACGCAGATGAAAACGGGCTGTACTTTCTGACCGCAAGGGGCAAGAACTTCTATAAACGGCTGAAGTCAAACGGATTTATTGCGCTCTCCGGCAAAAAGGGCGATGACACAATGAGCTGCACCGCCGTTTCCGTTCGCGGCAAGGTCAGGGAGATCGGTGCCGAAATGCTGCCGCTGCTGTTTGAAAAAAATCCGTATATGTATGCGATCTACCCGACGGACGAAAGCCGCAGGGCGCTCACGGTATTCAGCATTTATGAAGGCAGCGGCGAATGGTTCGACCTTTCAAAAAAGCCGATCGAGCGTGACAGCTTCACATTCGGCGATGCAGAGGAAAAGTCAAGCGGGTACTTCATCACGGACGTCTGTATCGGCTGCGGCGCTTGCCGGAGCGTTTGTCCGCAAAGCTGTATCGATATAAAAGACGGGAAGGCTGTTATTCGTCAGCAAAACTGTCTGCACTGCGGGAACTGCGCGGAGATCTGCCCTGTCGGCGCAGTCGAAAAGATCAGATAATATCATAAAAAAGCAGCTGCCTAACGGAGCAATTCCGAAAGGCAGCTTTTTTGATGCTGTTAACTATGAAATTCGTTGATCTTAGTGTCAACATGGGTGAACTTGTCGAGGTAATCCAACTGGTCGTAGTAGTGAACGATCGCTGTGTTTCCTGCCGAAACGTTCACAGTCATTTCTTCGGTTGACGTTCGGTGCGCGCCTGTGTAAACAGTATCGGCATCAGCTTCGAGTTTCCATGTATTCTCGACAAACTTGTACCGCTGAACAGGGATCCTTGTTATTGTATATGTGCCCGGTTCGATGCGTATCTTTCCGTTGCCGTCTATAAAGCTGTACGCCGCGTTGTACTCGTCGTCCGTCGTAGACTCCTGAAGCCATGACAGAGCAGCATTGCTGCTGTTTATATAGGTGTATGTTTCGCTCCCGACCGTTTTTGACGTTAAGCCAACATCTGACTTGCCGTCATCGTTGAAAGTCAATGCGACCGTGTATTCCTTGGGGTCAGTCGGTGTGGCATTGCTCGCGTCCTTCGTCTGCGTGATCTTAAAGATAAACGTCGGAGAACCCCAATTGTAGGAATGCATCTTGTCGATATGCTCGTAAAGCTGAATGTACGCCGGATTCATGTCGTCCTTGCAGGTGAGCGTTGACGGCGTTACGGTACTGCCTTCAACTTTAAAAGTGAACTGTTGCGTATTCACGGAATACCCTGACGGAGCAGCCTGCTCTTGAAGATAATAATCACCGTCGGGGAGATTTTTGATATGCAGTTTACCATCTGCACCTGTTTTGAGCCAGTTACCGCTTGCATTATGAGTGCCGCCTGTCAATGCGTATGTGTACTCGTTTGTTCCTGTCGAGTTCGTCAGATCAAACCTAAGGGTATCATCGCTTGGTGACTTAACAAGCTTGAACTCGGCATTTGCAAGAGGCTGACCTATCGCCGCATCGCGTACACGCTCTTTCGCTGTTTTTGTCAGGATCACTTCATTGTTTGTCGTAACGGTTATTTTTTCATTCGTGATCCGTGTAGTTACAGTATTATTTCTGTTACTGTCGTTAACAACAACTGCGGTATCGGGGTCGGTCGGTAAAACGTACTCCGCAGAAGGAGCCTGAGTTTCTCGCCAGATATAAGTTCCTGTCTTTTTGACCTTGATCTTTTTGTAAGTACCGTAATTATCTATTGCGGGATCAAAAAGATATGTTTGGTCTATACTGCTTGTCGAATCTTTCAGATAGGAAACAGTTTCTATATGACCGCTGCTGCCGGTCATGACCGTAGCAAGACGTACCAATGAACTGTTGACCGCCGAAAGATTTGGTGTAAATGACGATACCTGCTGTGCCACAGCGGCATTTATCGCCGTATTGCTGCCGTCAACGCCATACTGCTCGGTACTGCCGGAAGGCTCGTATGCGCTGCCGGCAGTATACGAGACCGCAGTCGTTAAATGACCGCTCGGATATGTGCCGCTGTTGAAGATAACATACGGATAAGCAGTTGTATCGCTCGGTCGTTGGAAAACACAGATCGTATCCGCGCCGGAGGAATATGTTTTCACAGCCGGCACGCCTTGCCATTCGCTGTATTCGCCGTGTGCTCCGCCGTAGTAGTAGGCAAAGACACTACCTGTGCTTGTCCATGCGCCGTTCGTGTCTTTGAAATAAATAAAATCGGCTGCGACGTCAGATGCGGCTGAGGTCAAAGTCGGAGAAGAAACAATACCGCTTCGCTGACTGTCTCTTGTAACAGCATTTGTGGAGGAATTGACCGTAAACTTAGAGCCCGCGTCATTACTGAGCGTATACGCAGCACCGCCGTTAACGCTGAATGACTTTGCATTTTTCGGCAGACGTATTTTGTAGTAGCCGCTGTATGTACCGCTCGTTTCCGCACTTGTCAGCTTTATGCCGTAGGCTTCGGCGTCCGAACCGCCGATCGCCGTACCGCTGCCATCGGTCGTTGTAAAGAACTTGATATGCGGGTCGGTCACGCCCTTGATGTAGATGTAGTTATTAGCTTCATCGTAGCGGTCTTCGGGGCGGTAGGCGGCGGAGCAGTTGGTGGTTGTTGTGCCGCTTGTATACGGTGTGGCTGTCCAGGTGGTTACAGAACCTGTGGTGCTAAATGACCCTGAACTGTAAAATGAGCTTCCATATCCCATAAACGTAACTGTCTTATTATTATTAATTTGATATATTCGCCCACCACCATTTATCGGGATACCGGTAATAGTTATATCGTTAGACTGCCATTTAGTCTGACTATTATCAGCATCATAACCATATACTATCAGAGTATTATAAGCTTTAGGTAGACTTCTGATATCAATAGTGTATGTTTTGTCATTATTGTTATTTGCTTCCAACGATCCAGCGCCCCATGCATGATAGGGTTCAGAACCAGTAAAATAATGAGCATAAACCCGTGAACTCCCACTCGTGTAAAGCTCACTTCCTACTTTGATATAAACATAGTCAGTATTATAACTTGGATTAAAAATTTGGTTCCTACCACCATTATCTTCCAATAAAGCTCTGGTTTGCGGAGTGGACTCATTTCCATTATTGGCACTAGAAAACCTAACATAATTATATGTTCCTGCTGGAACTACATATTCATAAATATTATTTCCTGCATTGGTCATTTGATTCCATGTTCCAGAACCTGTTTCAGAACCATTCCAAAAACTCACATATACATTAGACCAGTTTGTCGCACTATTATCAAACCTAACTTTGCCATCACTATATGTTCCGGTTGTGATTTGTCTCTCAACTTTATAATTCTTCCCATAATCGTTGCCCGAATCAAGTGTGATAGCGGAAGAAGTATTTGTACCATCACTAAACACTACACTATCATACGGTGTGACAGAGTAATCAGGAACTGAAACTTTATAGGTTGAGCCGGAATCATTCGTCATTGGTGAAGCCGTAACAACAGGTGTACCACTATTATAAAACGCTGCCGTTACGTTAGATGTACTCCACCCGCTCGGCAATACAAGTCTCAGCATATTATCCGCAGACGTTTCTGTCCAAGAATAAGTTTCATCATTCGTGGTTGTATGATACAGCACCGGCGTTTGAGCGGGGGCGGAGCTTTCTGCTTCATAGCTGTAGTACAGATCAAACTGTGCGTTGGCAAGCTTGTTGTCTGTATTCCCCGCCTCTACCTTCTCAATATCAAGGCTGATCGGACCTTGGGGATAATTGTTGGTGATGTTCACGGTACTTGCCGCCGCTGTTATTGTGCCGGGATTTGTGACCTCACCCGTTACGCTGCCGCCATGAGCTTCGTCCGGGCGGCTCCCGCTTGCTTCCGTGACCGTGTATGTCGTTCCGCAGGGAATGCTGCCAAGCGTAACGCCTGTATTGCCTGCCGGGACCGTGACCGTGAAC
>OMPZ01000234.1 GCA_900313125.1 uncultured Eubacteriales bacterium
TATTTGACCTCCTCGCCGCTTGCGGTCGTGATCGAGAACTCGTCGAGGATGTACCCAGCCTCCCAGTCGAAGAAGAACTCGACGCCGACTCCCGCGGCGGCGCGCTGTTCGAGATCGCCGCTTGTCCAATCGTCGAAGACCGCTTCGTTCGTGTAGTAACTCACAACATATTCGGTGATATCGACATCGATCGCATACGCGTCGGAGAAGGTCGCCGTGACGTACACGTCGGACGCGGGCATAATGTACCCGCCGTCAGCTTCCTCAAGCAGGCGCTTTCCGGAAGCGTTCGTCACTGTCAGCGCGACCAGCCCGTAGCCATCGTCGGGCGTTGCGTACGGATAGATTTTCGCTCCGTTGAACACAAGGAACGTCGGCTCCTCGGAATCCATGACAGTCCCGTGCGGAGTATTCTGATCGCAGTGCACAGTGTACATATCGACCTTGCGGACGCTCAGCGTGATCGTTCCCGCGCGGGAATATGAGTTGAATGTCAGATAATAAGTCTCTCCCGCTTCGAGCTGCACCACGTACTCAAAGTGATAGTTTCGCCACGGATCGTAGCCTCCGGAGACACACTCCACGGCATCGCCCGCGCCGTCGGTGATGCCGAACGACTCGTGCACCTCGTCGCCCGAGGTGTAGAAGCGGTAGTATCCGCTTTCCTCCGGCGTAAACGGGCAAACCTGCGCAACGTACGATTCGAGTGTGATCTTATTGAGCCCTGTGTGGAGCACAGGCACGGTCGAGAACGTCGCCGTATAGGTCGCCTCGCCGGTCACGTTTGAGATCGGCTTGTCCCATCCGGCAAAGGTATAGACGTATTTATCATCCGTCGCCTTTAACGGCGTTTCTCCCGTGTAGGAAGGCGTCGCGCCGTATTCGAGCGTGTCGCTTTGGAGCACCACGCCATCCGCGCCAATGAACGAAACGTTATATATCCTCGGTGTGAGAGCGTAGGTTGCCGTGTAGACCGTGTCGTCATATACAGGAGCAATCTCCTTGTCCCAGCCCGCGAACGTGAACGAATACATCTCGTTCTGCTCGCACACGGGCGTTGCGCCCGTATAGGACGGCGTCGCGCCGGCGGGAAGATCGCCCCACTGAAGCGTTACACCGTTCCAGTTGACGAAATAAACGTAATAGTTTTGAACGAAGTTCGCGCTCGCGGCAACGTCGCCTGCAGGCATGGCGAACGAGTACGTCGTGTCGTTTATTTTTGTCGTCTCAAGCGCTGTGTCACCGCAAAGCACGGTCAGCCCTCCGAGATGCTGATGCTCGCTCGCCGGGACAGCCGTCAGCGTGACGGTCTCACCGATCGTCGCCGTATCCTTATCCGCCGTCAGCGTGCCGAGCTCGGCGCTCGTCGAAACGGCATACGGCACTTTCTCAAACGTCGCGCTCAGGGTCACGTTATCAGCGGGCATTTTGAAGGTGTAAACGCCGGTTTCACCGTCGCTTGGAGTTAGGACGATCTCGCCGCCGTTTGCGGAAAAGGACGTGAACTCATACCCTGCGTCGGGCGTAACGGTGGCGCGCACCTCGTCGCCTATCGTCGCCACAGCGCTCTCCGTAATAATGACGCCGCCCTCGCCCGCGCTCGCGGTCAGCGTGTATTCGATTTTCTCGAATACAGCTTTCACGACGATTTCCTCCGGATCACCGGATAAAACGGTGAAAGACGAGGCGGAGGAGGTCGGGTCGTCAAGCGTAACAGAATTCGACTGCCATTCGACAAATCTCATACCCTCCGGTATCCTTGCCGTAACAGTGACCGTCTCGTTTTCAGCGGCGAGCGATTTATCCGGCGTTCCGCCGACGACGTTGATACTGTGAATGCTCCCGCGGTTCAAATCCGAGGATGCGGTGGTGAAAGCAGCGTCCGTTCCCGGGTTTGAAGAGATCAGGGAATTAGCAAATTTCAATTGATCAAGATATTCCTGCATCGTACGAAACACTTTGGCGGCGTTAAAAACATCAACTTGAGGTCCAATGTACGATAAATTGTACGGTAAAGAGTAATGAAAGATGTTTGTAATATAATCGTCGTTCTTTTGCGATGTTAAGTTGAAGTTATTAGCTATTTCGTCTGCATTCGATCCCCCTGTTAATTTATCGGCTTCGAGTTTAGATGCATAAGTAGTCGACTCCGAATCCGTTTCTACATCGCCTGATATTTCATAATCATCTGCTTGATCCGAATCGTCGGTCGCAACGCGGTTGGGATTGTTATCTGTGTCCGGCAGGTTGAGCGTCGCTGTCCCTGCCGGAGAGTCGGAGCAGGGGAATAACGAGATCTGCTTAGACGGGTCGCGCATTATGATCTTCGGCGTAGCGTAGATCACTGAGCCGTTTATGACCTTCATCTTTCCGGCGCGGTTGAGCGTGCCGCTCGCGGGTATAACGACGAGAGCGCCGGAATAGATCTCGAGATCGACCGCCGTGAAGAAAGAGCTCGCGAGCGATCGCGTTCCGGTCTTTACTCTGTTTGTATATGAATCGACGAGAAGCGCAGTGTTGGTGAAGCGGTAGAGGTCGTAATTCTGTTCGTTCTCGTCGATGACGCGCCAGAGCTGTGCACCGAACGTCCCGAGCATAACGATGGAGATATTCGACAAACCGCAGCTGTCAGTGAGCAGAGTATCGACCGACTGATTCTTTTCAAGCAAGGTGTAATTGAGCGGCGAGGAGTCCTCGGAGTACGCCGTCAGCGGCGCGTCAACGGACGGCTCGCTGCTCTCAACGGTGAGCGTCACCGACCCGCTGCGGACATATATCCAAATGAGCATCCCGTCTGCAGCGTCCTTGTCCGGCTTTATGTAGTCCGCCGTCTCATACTCGAAGCTCTCCGTGCAGTACGCGAGCGCAGCGGCAGTCTTGGAGTCCTGCGCGAACACGGCGTCGTAGGACGAGCCGTTGGTCGCCTGCACGACGATCCTGTTCAACGCGACGGCGTTTTGTGCGATATCCGTATTCCACACGGATACGCCTTCGTCCGCGCTCACGGTGATCTGCCCGGCGACCGTTTCGCTTCTTTCGCCTAGGACGAGTTGAAGAGTGCTCTCCTCCCGGATATTATAGTCAGCGAGGGTATGCCCGTCCTCGAGCTGTTCGCCCGCGAAGAACAACCGCTGCTGATCGGGCGGATACCCCTCTTTATCTTGGATCTTTGCCTTGACTGCATCGATAGAATCGGAAGGCTCGACCTCTATGTTGATGGTATCATCGGTCAGCGTCTCGACAAATATCTGCATCCCGAGCGGTTCACTACCGACATACGCCGCGTTGGCAGGAACAGCGGTGAACACGCCGAGCGCCAGCATCAACGCGAGCAGGACGCTCAATGACTTTCTGATTCTGCGCATGGTTTTTCCTCCTTTATGTTTTATTGCGGCAAAAGCGCAGCCCACAGTCGGGCTTGCCCTGATATATATTTATCATACTGCTTTTTTGCGGGATTTTCAAGATTATTGAGGAAAACTTTGTCATTTTTTGCTTTTTTATCAATGCTTCCCACGTTCATAATACCGATTGTTATGATGACAGATGTAAACGACACAGAAACTGCCGATCGGGAGACATAATCAAAACGATCATTCTCGCGAAAGCCGAGCTCAAGCAGCTTTGGCAGCCGTATTATCGCAAGGATAAAAGCCGCACCCAAAAGGGAAACGGCTTGGGACTCTCGACCGTGAGATACATTCTTGACCTGCACGAGGTGAAATATGATATCGAGATGAAGGGTACGACCTTTTCCGTCCGCAGTATGTTTTAGTTGAATCTTGCTTCCGGTTGTGGTATAATCAATAATCGGCAGCGAAAAACATTCGCGGTATTGTACTATTGAGGTGACAGTATGAATCAAAATAAAGAAATCACAAAAGCTTTCGGTGTAGCTTCTTTGGTATTGAGTGTTTTAGGCTTCGCCTGCTTTTGCTGTTGTATAATCGTATTTTTACAGGTTTCAATTTTCGGACTTTGTTTTTCCTTTGGATGCGTTGTATTTTCTATTCCGGCTATAGTGTTCGGCGCCGTGTCACTCAAAAAGCAGAAGAATCAAAATCCGACTGCGTTGACAGGCTTTATTCTTTCAATTGTAACTGTCGCGCTGATGATTTTGCTGTTGACGCTGCTTGCAGTTCTCGTTGCTTTTTTCGCTTATGCCATGGATTGGCTGTCAGGAATTGGCAGAATGGGTTTAATTGCGTTATCCCGTCTATGAATACACGGTGAACGGCACGAGCTGCCGCAGAGCCA
>OMPZ01000231.1 GCA_900313125.1 uncultured Eubacteriales bacterium
ACAGCGAGCTTGGCATAAACGAGGTGCTGCCGCGTGAACAGCGCGAGCGTGAGATCATCATTAAGGCTTACGAAAAATGGGGCTGCGAGCTTGCTGATCATTTTTACGGAATGTTTGCATTCGCTATCGAGGACGGGAACAAGATCATCTGTGTAAGAGATCATTTCGGAACAAAGCCCTTCTATTACTACATTACCGATGACGGCAGACTTCTTCACGGCACGTTCATCAGAGATATCATAGGCTGTGACGGATTCAAAAAGAAGCTCAACGAAGAGATGCTTCAGCTTTACCTCACGCTCACATACTGCGGCGGTGAGAATACCTTCTTCAAAGGGCTGAAAAAGCTTATGCCCGGCTGCTGCCTGGTGTTTGAGAACGGCAAAGCCGATATCACAAGATATTGGGAGCCGACCTTTGCGCCGGACGACAGCAAGTCGCTCGAAGAATACGCCGACGAGATCCATACAACGCTTCAGAAGATCATGACCGAAGTCAAGGACGAGGACGAAACAGCGGAATCCTTCCTCTCCGGCGGTGTTGATTCCTCCTACGTTTTCGCAATGAGCGACGCGAAGGTCTCGGATTCCTGCGGCTATACGGACGAGCGCTTTGACGAGTCAAAGCTCGCAAAGAAAACGGCTGATCTTCTCGGCAGAGAAAACATCACCGCTATCATCACGCCCGAGCAGTATTTTGATGCGGTAGAGTATGTTTGCGAGAACATGGAGCAGCCGCTTGCAGACGCTTCCGCCATCGTATTCGCTCTCGCCTGCAAAGCGACTGCCGAGCATACGAAGCTGTGCTATTCCGGCGAAGGCTCCGACGAGTTCTTCGGCGGCTACAATATGTACCGCAACGCTGAACGCTACGGCGATAATCTTAAAGATTTCTACGTTGGCAACACCATGATAATGAAAGAGGACGAGAAGAAGGAGCTGCTCAAAAATTACTATGAGGGCGTTCTTCCGATAAGCGTTGTCGCCGATCTTTACGATAGAATGGAAGGCATGGATCCTCTCTCTAAAATGTCTAATGTTGATATTCAAATATGGCTTGAGGGCGATATTTACCTCAACGTTGACAAGATGAGCACCGTTTGCGGACTTGAGATCAGAATGCCGCTCACGGACAGAAGGATCTTCGATATCGCGTCGAGAATGCCTTCAAAGTATAAGGTAAACGACGAACAGAACAAGGTTGCATTCAGAACCGCTGCCGCAAAGGTGCTGCCCGAGGAGATCGCGTTCAGAAAGAAGCTGGGCTTCATCGTTCCTATCCGTATCTGGATGGCTGACGACAGATACAACAGCGGTGTTCGTGAAAAGCTTTTCGGCAAAACAGCAGAAAAGTTCTTTAACGTTGACAAGATAAAAGAGATCTTCGACGCATACGTTGGAGGTCAGAGCGATCTTTGGAGAAAGCTCTGGACGATCTATGTATTCATCGTTTGGTACGATATCTATTTTAATTGATAACACAACGGGTGTGCATTACAGCGATGCACACCCGTTTTCCGTTTGTATTTTTACTGTTTAGTTTTCTTCCGGGCAAAATGTTCGTTCCTGTAGCTTGTAAGCAGTTGTAATATCTCATCGTTATCATCTGCCGCTTTTTCGTACGCGTGATCTATGATCCTGTCAATATTTTTCTTTGTGATGAATCGCTCCGTATCCAGCAGCGATTTGAGTGATGTATAGTCGCCGATATCTATCAGCCGCTTGAACACTCTGGACGGATTACGTTTTATGTAGACAAATGCCTCCGGCTGTGATGACTTCAAGTACGATCTTGCGGCTATCTCACCCTTTAGTGACGCCGGTATTTTTTGAGAGTAGTCATTATTGTCCAAAAGAAGAAAAATATTGTTTGGCTTGAACTTGTGCCATTCCACCGTGCGGGCGTCGATCTCTATCCCACGAATGCAAAGCCGTTTCAAGGAATTACACTCAATAAATGCTTCCGGGTGCAGATCGGTAAGAGAATCAGGCAAAGCAAGCTCCTCCAAAGAAACGCAGCCGCCAAAAGCGTCGGTTTCTATTTTCGTAATGCTTTCGGGGAGTACTACATTTTTCAAAGAGGTACAACCGGCAAAAAGCGCGTTCGGCAATGTCTTTATTCCATTGGGTAAAACTGCGCTCTCAAGCGCGCAGCAGTCGATAAATGCCCCAAACCCGAGTTCGGTACGCTCATTATAAAGCTCGACCCTCTTAAGCGATGAACAGCCGCCAAAAGCCCGAGAAGCTATTATATGCAGATTTTTGGAAAAAGACACCTCTTCCAAGCTTTCACAACCACAAAACGCATTGTGACTTATGACCTCAACAGAATCGGGCATTACGACCCTGCGGATATATTTGTTTCCATTAAAAGCGGCGTATTCTATCGTAGTTGTTCCATCGGGTATTACTACATCAGCCGATCGTGTTTGCGACCTAAGCAAAATATGCTTCCCTGCCATAAGGAAATCACCGCTAAAGTTATCCGCCCACGGCGTACCCATAAACGAGGATATCCCTACCGAGCGAATATCGTCGGGCAAAGCAATTTCTTCGAGAGCGCTGCAGCCAAAGAAAAGCTCCTCCTCGATCTCTGTGATACGATCGGGTATCGCGATCTTTTTAAGCGATGTGCACGATCCAAACGCTTTTTCTCCAATACTTCTGACATTTTCGGGGATATCAATGCTTTCGAGCTCATTGCAGTTTAAGAAAGCTCTCTCCCCTATTTTTTTGACCCCGATGCCAAGCGTGACTGACTTCAAACGGGAGCAGTAACTAAACGTGCC
>OMPZ01000141.1 GCA_900313125.1 uncultured Eubacteriales bacterium
CAAACGTACACTTCGGGTAGTTTCCGCATCCGTAGAAAACCTTGCCGCGCTTTGTGCGCCTTACGATAATATCGCCGCCGCACTTCGGGCAGGGTATGCCGAGCTTTTCGACTACCTTCTTGACCGTCTTGCACTCCGGCCAGCCCGAGCACGCGATGAAGCGTCCGAACCTGCCGTATTTGTATACCATCGGCTTGCCGCAGTTTTCGCAGATGTAATCTGTCTTGTCCTCGGAAAGCTCGATCTTTTCGTCCTTCATGTCGTCCTTCGCTTTTTTGAGCGTCTCGGCAAATTCGTCGTAGAACTCGTGAAGGAGCTGCACCCACTGCTCGTTTCCGTGCTCGACCTCGTCAAGCTCCGTCTCCATCTGCGCGGTGAATTTCACGTTGACGATCTTCGGGAAGTGATCCTTCATAAGATTTGTGATAGCTTCGCCAAGCTCCGTCGGGTAAAGCGTTTTGTTCTGACGCTTTACATAGTCGCGCGAAACGATAGTAGTGATCGTCGCGGAATACGTTGACGGTCTGCCGATGCCGTTTTCTTCGAGAGCCTTGATGAGCGACGCTTCCGTAAAGCGTGCCGGCGGCTGCGTGAAGTGCTGGTTCGGGATTATCTCCTTCGCCTTGACCTCGGTGTCGCGCTCGAGCGGCGGCAGCTCGCTCGCCTTCTCCTCTTCGGTGTCTTTGCCCTCGACGTAGAGCACGGTAAAGCCGTCGAACTCAACGTGATAGCCGCTCGCCTTGAAGATGTAGCCGTTAGCTTCGATGTCCGCCTGCGTCGTCTTTTGGATACACTCCGCCATCTGCGACGCGAGGAAACGCTCCCAGATCAGCTTGTAAAGCTTATACTGGTCGCTCGAAAGGTCTTTCTTTATAGTGTCGGGCGCAAGGTCTATCATGGTCGGGCGGATAGCCTCGTGACCGTCCTGCGCGCCGCTGCGCGACTTGAACTCGCGTGGCTTTTTCGGAAGGTACTTGTCGCCCCAATGGTTCTGTATATAAGCCTTTGCATCCGCCTTAGCTTCGTCCGAGATACGCAGCGAGTCGGTTCTCATGTAGGTGATAAGACCCGTCGCGCCGATGCCCGAAACGGTAACGCCCTCATAAAGCTCCTGCGCCACCTTCATTGTGCGCTTCGACTGGAAGCCGAGCTTTCGCGACGCGTCCTGCTGGAGAGTGGATGTGATGAACGGCGGCGCGGGCTGCTTTCTTCTTGTGCCGTGCTTGACCGCCGACACGCTGTACGACGCGCCTTCGAGGTCGGAGAGTATCTGTTTTGCCTGCTCCTCGCTCGTGATCTTCAGCTTTTCGCCGTCCTTTGAGTAGAGAGCCGCCGTAAACGTTTTGCGGCTGCCCTTCGGCGTGAATTTGCCGTCGATCGACCAATACTCCTCGGGAACGAATTTTCTGATCTCGTTCTCTCTGTCAACAATGATCCTCAGCGCTACCGACTGCACGCGTCCTGCGGAAAGTCCGCGGCGTATCTTCTGCGAGATAAACGGGCTGAGCTTGTAGCCGACAAGTCTGTCGAGAACACGCCTTGCCTGCTGAGCGTTGACGAGATCAATATCTATCGAGCGCGGATTCGCCATACCGTTCTGAACGCCCGTTTTAGTGATCTCGTTGAACTCTATCCTGTTTTTGCTGTCGAGCGGCAGACCGAGAATGTACGCAAGATGCCATGAGATGGCTTCGCCTTCACGGTCGGGGTCGGTCGCAAGATAAACGTGGTCGCATTTTTTAACGGCTGCCTTGAGCTCGTCGACAAGCGCGGACTTGTCTTTCATGATTTCATATTTCGGCTCGAAGTCCTTTTTGACATCGACGCCGAGTCTTTTTACCGGCAGGTCTCTGACGTGACCCTTTGACGCGAGCACCTCGTAGCCGCTGCCGAGATATTTCTTGATCGTATGCGCCTTTGAAGGCGACTCCACTATAACAAGATCTGACATTTTATCAACCTCCACCACACAGGGCATGACCGTTTTTCAAAGCGGAGCGCCCTAAGGTTTTATTCATGTTTCTTTTCTTTAAATTATATTGCGCCGCGAAGATACCATTCGTGTTCGCCCGAAAATGACCGGGCGGTGTTCTCCGCTTAACTATCGTTGTTTATTCTATACCTTCTGCCCTGAAGTGAAACTATCAGGTCGTTCATTTCAAGCTCCGTTGCCGCGGCGTGTACCTTGCTTATAGGCAGCCGCGTTTTTTCGGCGATCGCGTCGATATGGAGCTCTCCGTTTTCAAGAGCCTTGTAAAAGCTCACAGCCTCCTTTGACAGACCGTCGAGCGACGGTGTGGGCTGTACTGTTTTCTTTTCCTCTTTTTGTTCCTGTTTTGGTTTTTCCTGTTTTTCTTTTTGTATCTGCTTTGGCGGCTGTGCCTTTTTCGGCGCAGCCGTTTTTGGCTTGCTCCCGCTCTTCGCTTTTACAGTCGGAGCGGCGCTTTGCTTCTGCGTTTTCGCGGCGGTCGCTTTCTTCGGTGCGCGCTCGGGCAATTCGCTTGCCGGCGACCCCGTTATCGCGTATGAGATGTACCCGAAGAAGTTCGGCAGGTCAAGCTCCTCGTCTGACGTCTCGACAGGTACGGGAGCCGTGCTCGTCTCCGCCCTGAACAGCTCTTGCTGCACATGATCGTCCGACGGCTTTGTTACGTTTTGCGGCGCGGTTTTCTCGATCAAGACGTTTTTCTTTTCTTTGGCGGGAGATACGCCGCGATACTCGCAAAGGATATCCTCTGCGGTCGTCACGGGCTTTGCGCCGTCCTTGATAAGGTCGTTCGTGCCGTAGGAATATGGGTTGCTGATGCTGCCCGGCACGGCGAAAACGTCGCGTCCCTGCTCCAAAGCGAGATTCACCGTGATGAGCGAACCGCTGCGCTTGCCTGCTTCAACAACAAGGACGCCCCTTGACAAGCCGCTGATTATCCTGTTGCGCTGAGGGAATGTTATCTTCGACGGGCTTATATCGGGCGGATATTCTGATATCACAGCGCCGTTGAGCGTGATCGACTTCTTTATGTGGTCAAGCTCGCGCAGGTAGCCGGATTCATGACCGCAGCCGAGCACACAGACCGTTTTCCCGCCGGCGTTGAGCGCGCCGCGGTGAGACTGCGTGTCGATACCGACCGCACCGCCGCTGACTACACATACGCCGCTGCGCGCAAGGTCATAGGCAAAGCGAAACGCGATCTCCCTGCCTGTCATCGTAGCCTTGCGCGTGCCTACCATAGCAACGCAAAGCTCGTCGGAGAGCACCTCTGCGCGCCCTCTGACATACAGCACCGCGGGCGGCGCGGATATTTGCTTTAAAAGCTCGGGATATGCCGCGTCGCCGTAAGCGATGATATCTATTCCTGCACTTTGGCAGCGTTTTATGATCGCGTCGGCAGACGCCAGCGAGGTGTTTTTCATACGCTCGTATTCGCTGCGGCTAAGCGACGTTATACGCGCCTTGTCGCTAAGCGGAGCGCGGAAAAAATCCTCTGCAAAGGTAAAGCGCTCGACTATTTTTTCGAGCCGGTGTGACGAGTAGCCTAACGCCTGCTGCAGCCACACCCAGTAGATCGTCTGATTGTTCATCGTTCAAAAAGCCTGTTATCTCATCATTTCCCACATCAGCATCGCGGCGGCTGCCGAAGCGTTGAGCGATTCCGCTCTGCCCTTCATCGGGATCATCACCCTTTTGGTGCAGGCGTCGATCGTCTCGGCTTTAAGCCCGCTGCCCTCGTTGCCGATAAGCATTACGCCGCCGTCAAAGGAAACCTCCGTTACCGGCTGCGCGCCGCGCGGAGTTGACGCATACGTCTCCACACCGTCGGCAGACAGCTTTGCGATAAACGCGGTGAAATCGTCTACGGAAAGCTCCGGCATTCTGAATACCGCGCCCATGCTGCCGCGGACGACCTTCGGCGAATACATATCGCAGCAGTCGCCCGACAAAATAACGCCGTCGATGCCGAGTGCCTCCGCCGTTCTCAGGATAGTTCCGAGATTGGACGGATCCTGAATACGTTCGCAGGCAAGATAGTTTCCTCTTTTATTTATTCTATACGGAAATTTCTGTTTGTCAAGCATATTGAACACACAAAAAAATCCTTGCGGAGATTTCGTGTCGCTTATCCTCGTGAAAATATCGTTCGACACCTCGCAGAGCCGCTTCGATCTTTCTGCTACAGCGGCGAAATCCTCCGGGTATTTTTCCTCCGATCGCGGAGTATATACGAAAAGCTCGGGCGAAAACCCCGACAAAACTCCGTCGCGGCACACCCTTACGCCCTCGGCTGTAAAAAGTCCGCAGCTTTTTCTGTACGACGCGCTTTTTACGAGCTTGACCGCGTGCTTTACGGTCTCGTTA
This sequence comes from uncultured Eubacteriales bacterium, assembly GCA_900313125.1. Classification (GTDB taxonomy): domain Bacteria; phylum Bacillota; class Clostridia; order Oscillospirales; family Acutalibacteraceae; genus RUG592. The sequence goes on from OMPZ01000141.1 coordinate 4,355, forward strand.
TCCTTGGCGGTTATCATATTCCTTCTCCGATCTCGTTTACGGGCAGCTTTATGCCCTCGCCGTCCTCACTTCTCAGCTTGAACTCGCCGAAGGAATACGAGCCGTCCGGCTTTTTTATCACCTCGACCGCTGTGTCGGCGAGGATATCCGACAGGTCGTTATAGTAGCTGCCGCTTTTTACCGTGACGGTCTTGCCGTCCTCGTCGGCGTATTCAATGACGAAAGCCCACGTTGTCTCGTCATACTTATTGTTTGCGTAAACTATCGTTTTCACGCACTTTTCCGCCGATACGACGTTTGCTTTGAACCTTTCCGCGTTTTCAAGCTGCAAACGTTCGGACTCTTCAAATTCCCTGCGTTTCTTTTTGTCAAAAAGCGACAGAAAAAACGCAAGCAGCGAAAAGCCGATCAATGCCGCCGCAGAAAGAGAAAGCTTCTCCACGGCGTCCTTGCCCGATACGAGCATTAGCACGCTCGCCATAGCCGCAACGACGGCGGACAGTATCCCTGTGTAAGCCACCGCAAGCAAAACACGCAGCACCGGCGCGTATTCGGCCTGCTCCGGCTCTGCGGAGACTAACGTAAAGGCGTCAACAGCGCTGATCTTAGTATTTTTCATAACTCTCACTTTTCAATTTGAAAACAGCACCCAAGGTGCAAATGCCTCAGGTGCTGAAACAAAATTTAATATTACTGAAGAGCCTTGTTAGCCTGCTCTACGAGCTTTGTAAAGCCCTTCGGGTCAGCGATAGCGATCTCGGAAAGCATCTTGCGGTTGAGCGTAACGCCAGCCTTCTTAAGACCGTTCATGAATGTGGAGTAGTTCGTACCGTTGAGCTTGCAAGCTGCGTTGATACGAGCGATCCAAAGTCTTCTGAAATCTCTCTTTCTCTGCTTACGGCCGATATAAGCGTAGTTGCCCGACTTATTAACAGCCTGCTTAGCCATCTTGAAGTGCTTGCTCTTCGCGCCCCAGTAGCCCTTAGCGAGCTTTAATACCTTTTTTCTTCTCTTGCGAGTCATCATCGCACCCTTAACTCGTGCCATTTATATTACCTCCATAATATGGTTTCATTTGTACTTAAAAGTCCCGTCGAATGCGGATTACTTGTAAGGGATAAGTCTCTTTACCTGTGCAACGTTCGTCTTGTCGGCAACAGTTGTCTTTCTCAAGCCTCTCTTACGCTTTGTGGTCTTCTTGTTGAGAATGTGACTTTTATTAGCGTGAGCGCGGATCACCTTACCGTTCTTTGAGAGCTTAAAGCGCTTCTTCGCACCGCTGTGTGTCTTGATCTTTGGCATTTTATTTTCCTCCTTGATTTCACTTTGTCGGTTTCGGAGCAAGGAACATAAGCATACTTCTTCCTTCGAGCTTGGGCTGCTTTTCGATAACAGCCACCTCCGCGCACTCGTCAGCGAACCTGCGCATGATCTGAGTGCCTATTTCGGGGTGACCCATTTCCCTGCCTCTGAAACGGATAGATACCTTGACTTTGTCGCCCTTAGAAATGAACTTGAGGGCATGGTTGAGCTTGGTGTTGAAGTCGTGAGTGTCGATATTGAGCGAAAGCCTTACTTCCTTGATATCAACGACTTTCTGATTCTTACGTTTCTCCTTTTCGCGCCTTGCCTGCTCGAAGCGATACTTGCCGTAATCCATGATCTTACATACGGGCGGCTTCGCCTGAGGCGAGATCATCACCAAGTCGAGATTCTTCTCCTCTGCGAGACTGAGTGCCTGCTGTGCAGACAGAATACCCAGCTGAGAGCCGTCGGAGTCAATGACTCTGAGCTCTTTTCCTCGGATCTCCTCGTTGATGTAAAGTTCCTTCTTGCTGCTAATTTTAAGCACCTCCGTAACCGAATCTCAATAAAAAATGCAGACGATAAACACGTCTGCGCCAATACTGCAAAACACAACTGCGAAAATATATGCATCTCACAGCCGTATTATGAATAGGTATTGACCCGTGCAGACGACACCCCACAGGTGAAAGCGTTTAACGCCTTGCTTTATTGCTTTGACAATTATACCACGGCACAGCCGCTTTGTCAACAGCTTCCTAAAAATTTTTTCGGCATAAATACGGCGCAGAAACCTATGTAACTGCGCCGTGAAACGATCAAGACAAGACGCTTGCCAAAAACTGCTTTGCCTTGTCGGTCTTGGGATTTGAGAAAAGCTGCTCGGGCGTACCCGTTTCGAGGATCTTTCCGTCGGCCATGAACACAACTCTGTCGGCTACCTCTTTGGCAAAACCCATTTCGTGCGTTACAACAGCCATCGTCATGCCCTCCTTCGCGAGGCTCTTCATTACGTCGAGCACCTCGCCTACCATTTCGGGGTCGAGTGCCGAGGTCGGCTCGTCGAACAGCATAACGTCGGGCTGCATACAAAGCGCGCGAACGATAGCTATACGCTGCTTCTGACCGCCCGAAAGCTGCGAGGGGTACGCGTTCGCCCTGTCGTCGAGACCCACTCTTTTGAGCAGCTCGTGCGCCTTTTCCTCGGCTTCCTCTTTGCTCATTTTGAGCAGCTTCATAGGCGCGATCGTTATATTTTTCATTATCGTCATGTGAGGGAATAGATTGAAATGCTGGAACACCATGCCCATTTTCTGGCGGTGCTTGTTGATGTCAACGTGCTTGTCGAGCATATTGACGCCCTCGAAGATTATCTCGCCCGAGGTCGGCATTTCAAGAAGGTTCAGCGAACGCAGGAACGTCGATTTTCCCGAGCCGGAGGGTCCGATTATAACGACAACCTCGCCCTTTTCGATATCCATGCTCACGCCGTCGAGCGCGTGAAGGTCGCCGTAGTGCTTTTCGAGGTTCCTCACCATGATAAGGCTTTCGTTCATCTCGCCGCCTTCCGGCTCGATCTTTATCTCGGGCTTCATGCTTTTGGGGGCAGCGGTAGTTTTCTCCGGCTTTGCCGTTCTTTTCAGATTAGTGCTCACTGCTCCTCAGCCTCCTTTCGAGAATGGATACGAGCTTCGTAAGTATCATTACGATCACAAGGTAAATGAGCGCGACCGCAACGAGCGGCAGGAATGCGTCGAACGTTCTGCCCCTGATGATATCGCCGCCCTTTGTGAGATCCTGCAAAGCGACGTAACCCGATACTGACGTCTCTTTAAGAAGAACTATGAACTCGTTGCACAGCGCCGGCAGGATATTTTTGAACGCCTGCGGAAGGATTATGTACCACATCGTCTGCGGGTAGTTAAAGCCGAGCGAGCGTCCCGCTTCGAACTGTCCGTTGTCGATCGACATAATGCCGGCGCGGACGATCTCGGCAACGTACGCGCCCGAATTGATGCCGAAGGCGCAGATAGCGACCGTGATCTCGTTTACGCCGAGCGGCGCGAGGATAACGAAGTATGTAATTAGTAACTGAACTACGACCGGCGTTCCTCTGATGATCGTCAGATAGATCTTCGCAACGACATTGAGGAAGCGCAGCTTGCCCGTTTTGTCGTGCGTCGCTCTGATCGCCGCAACAAGAAAGCCGAGGATAACGCCGAGCACGAGCGCGCCTGCCGTTATCTTCAATGTAACGCCGAGACCGTTCCACAGGAATTTCCAGCGGTTGTCGGTGATAAAGTCGTTTATGAAACGCGCCTTCAGATCGTCGAACCATTCGGCGAAGGTTTTCATAGCGTAAATGTTAAGTGTCATTTATTTTCTCCCAAATCTGAGAAAAAGGGCTGCATTAACAGCCCTTTATTCTGCGGATCATCTTTGATACTCAATTACTCAGCCGGAATGTACTTCTCAACGATAGCATCGAGCGAGCCGTCAGCCTTAAGCTCTGCGAGAGCCTTGTTGATAGCCTCCGTAAGAGCCTTGTTGTCCTTGCTTACTGCGATCGCGTACTCCTCATCGGCGTAGCTTGTTTCGAGGATCTTGAGACCGTCGTTAGCTGCAACGAAGCTCTTTGCAGGCTCGTTGTCGATGATAACTGCGTCAACAACGCCGGAAGCGAGAGCCGCAACTGCGTCGTTGCCCTTGTTGTAGCGCTTTACGTTCTCCTCGCCGAGGTCGTCGGAAGCGTAGATATCGCCTGTTGTATTCTCCTGAACGCCTACTGTCTTGCCCTCAAGGTCGTCAACGGAAGCGATCTCGCTGTCCTCCTTAACGATAACGACCTGAACAGCCGTTGCGTAAGAATCGGAAAAGTCGATTGTCTTGAGTCTGTCCTCTGTAACTGTCATGCCTGCCATGCCCATGTCAACTGCGCCTGTCTGAACAGCGCCGATGATCGAGCCGAACTCCATGTCCTTGATCTCAAGCTCAACACCGAGCTTCTGAGCGATAAGCTCTGCTACCTCAGCGTCGATGCCGACGATCTTCTCGTTCTCGTAGTACTCGTACGGAGGGAACGATGCGTTTGTAGCCATAACGAGCTTGCCGTCTGTTGAAAGCTTGATCTCGCCTGCTGCCTCATCGGCGGTAGCCTTGTTCTCGTCAGCCGAAGCCGCAACGCTGGACTGTGTGCTCTCGGCAGCGTCTGAAGCCGTGTCCTTGCTGTCGCAGGCAGCGAATGCCATTACCATTGCAGCCGCGCAAACAGCCGCAAGTATTCTCTTTAACTTTGTCATTTTTCTTTCCTCCTGATGTTGGCGCGTTTTTACGCGCTGAGTCTAATGCCTTAACATCATATCACAGCGCACGAGCGCCGTCAACAATATTTTCAAAACTGTATAAAAATTCGGATATTTATGCAAAAAACGTTCAAAAGCAAAATGCCCGTCAGTAATGATTACACAGAAATATCAGTTTTCAAGCAGCATTCTGTCGTTTGAAAGGTTCGAGCCGCTGATCTTCTTGAACTTTGCGAGCAGCGTCTCGACTGTGAGCTTTTTCTTGTCCTCGCCCTTGATGTCGAGAATGATCTTGCCGTCGTTCATCATGATGAGACGGTTGCCGTGGGTGATGGCGTCGTTCATGTTGTGCGTTACCATCAGCGCGGTGAGATTGTGCTCTGCGATGATCTTGTCGGAAAGCTCCAGCACCTTTGCCGCCGTTTTCGGGTCGAGCGCGGCTGTGTGCTCGTCGAGAAGAAGCACGCGCGGCTTTTTGATCGTCGCCATAAGCAGCGTTATCGCCTGACGCTGACCGCCGGAAAGCAGACCCACCTTCGCGGTCATTCTGTCCTCAAGACCGAGGTCGAACTGCTTGAGCAGCTCGCGGTATTTCTCGCGCTCAGCCTTCGTAACGCCCCACGCAAGACCTCTGCGTTTGCCGCGGCGCGCCGCGATAGCGAGGTTCTCGTCGATACCCATGTCAGTTACCGTACCCATTCTCGGATCCTGGAAAACTCTGCCGAGAAACGGTGCGCGCTTGTGCTCGGGCAGGGCGGAGATATCCTGACCGTCGATAAGTATCATGCCGTTGTCAACGGGCCATACGCCCGCCACCGAGTTGAGCATCGTCGATTTTCCCGCGCCGTTGCCGCCGATGACCGTACAGAAGTCGCCGTCCTCAAGCTTCAGGCTGACACCGCGAAGAGCCATTTTTTCGTTGATCGTACCCGGATTGAAGGTCTTATATACGTCTCTGATCTCTAACATTAGTGTCTACCCCCTTTGTTTTTGGGTTTCTTGTACACCTTGGTGCTCTTGACGCTTTTGCTTACGGACTTTTGCTCCTGAACGGAGGTCTTCAAGGACGTATTCTTCTTCGACGCGTTTTTGTCGAAGCTCTTTTCGCTCTTGGCGGCAGCTTTTTTGTCGGACTTCGAGTCCTTATCATCGGTCGGGTCAGCTTCGAGGGAGCCGCTCGCGGGCGCAAGCTCCGCCTTGATCGTACCGCTTTCGATCAGCTTTTTGTTTTTCTTAGCCGCTCTTTTGAAGGAGTTTTTCGACATATCCTTGAGGTTCGGCACGGCAAGGAAGAGCGCAACGATAACGGCAGTAAAGAGCTTTGTGTCGTCAGTCGGCATCTTGAGCCAAAGCACGATACCCATTGCGATGTAATAAAGGATACCGCCGATAACGACGAACACAAGCTTGATGATGAAGTTGCTCTTCTTTTTGAAAACAGCGTCGCCAATGACCATGCCGATGATAACTGCGGCAAGTCCGATAACGATCGCGCCGCGTCCCATGTTGATATCGGCAAAGCCCTGATACTGAGCGAAAAGCGAGCCGGACATAGCTACCACGCCGTTTGAGAGTGCGAGCGCGATGACCTTAGCCGCGTTGATATTGATGCCCTGTGCCTTACTCATATCGGGGTTAGAGCCTGTTGCTCTGATAGTCGAGCCCATTTCGGTACCGAAATACCAATACATGAGCGCGATGAGAACAGCCGCGAAAGCAAGACCTATAAGGATAGCGAGCTTGATGTTGCTCGCGCTGAGAATGAGCTGATAGTTTCTGTAGCTTACCGGGAGGTTAGCCTTGCCCATTATGTTGAGGTTGACGGAATAAAGCGCGATCTGCGTGAGGATACCCGAGAGGATATCGGGGATACCCAGCCCCGTATGCAGAAAGCCTGTGATAAGACCGGCAAGTATACCGGCGATGAGCGCCACTATGCAGGCAAGCCACGCGGGCGCACCGTTGATTATCATTACCGCGGTCACGGCGCCGCCTGTCGCAAACGAACCATCGACCGTCAGGTCGGCGAAGTTAAGCAGTCTGAACGTGATGAACAGACCCAGAGCCATGAGACCCCAGATGATGCCCTGTGCGATATTGCCGGGCAGCTGCGAAACAAACGTCATCGGATTGAGCGACGAGAAGTATGAGATGATCGGATCCATTTCTTCACCTTTCCTATGTAGTTTTATAAATGCAAATATTTGGGGTGTATAAAATGCACCCCAAATACCGGCAAATCATTTATTATTTTAGCTTTTATCAGCCTTCGTCAGCCGTCTCTGCAGCAGTCTCGATAGCAACATAATCATCGGGAACCGTAACGCCGAGAGCCTCGCAGCGATCCTTGTCGAACTTCTTCGTTGCGGGAGCGTAGCCGATCTCCATTGTGGAGATGTCAGCGTCCTTAACGAGGATATCGTATGCCATCTCGGCAGTCTTTACGCCGAGGTCATAGTAGCTGATCGAAAGAGCAGCAACGCCGCAGCCTGTGCAGATGCCTTCCTCACCGCAAACGATCGGAACGTTCTTCGGAACAGCGATGTTGTCGATGATGCCTGTGTTGGAAGCAGCCGTGTTATCTGTCGGGATATAGAGCACCTCGCACTCGTCGCAAGCCGTTGTAGCTACAGCGGCGATATCGTTCGAGTCGGAGAATGTGTACTCCTTTACCTCGTAGCCGAAGTCTGTGAGGTACGGTGTGATCGTGTCGATCTGGAACTTCGAGTTAGCCTCTGCCGAGCAGTAGAGAAGACCTACCTTCTTAACGTCCGGGAAGAGCTCGTTGAGCATCTTAGCCTGCTCGTCAAGCGGAGCAAGGTCTGATGTGCCGGAAACGTTAGCCTCGGAGTAGCCCTTCCAATCCTTGATGTCGAGAGCCGTACCGTAGTGAGTTACGGAAGTGCCGAGTACGGGGATCTTGTCTGTTGCCGTGTATGCAGCCTGAAGAGCCGGAGTGGCGTTAGCCATGATAAGATCTACGTTGCCGGATACGAACTGGTTGCAGATCGTCGTACAGTTAGCGGAATCGCCCTGAGCGTTCTGAACGTCGAACGTAACGTTGCCCTCGCCGAGGAGCTCTGTGAGCTTATCCTGGAAGCCCTGAGTAGCGGCGTCGAGCGCATCATGCTGAACGAGCTGGCAAACGCCAATGCTGTATGTCTTGTTTTCGATCTTCTCGCCCTCGCTGCTTGCGTTGCTGTCAGTTGTCTCTGACGAAGTTGCGCAGCCTGCCATTGCGAGCGCCATCATGAGAGCCGCAAGAGCACCGGCAAAAATTCTCTTTGTCTTTTTCATCGTTTTTTTCTCCTTTTTAGATCATACTTTGCTGCTTTTATGCTTTTACGCACTAAAACAGGCAAGTTAGCACGCTAAATATTTTACAACAAACGAAGGTCTTTGTCAATAGATTATCAACGTAATTATTTACCAAGAATTATTTCAAACAGCGAAAAAATACCGATATTTTCCATAATAATCGGCGTATGAAGCGCGGCGTTCGAGGTATACTTATATTATTCCGAAAAAATCAAGTGCGGTAAAAGAGACGACGCGCTTTGCTGCGTGCCGAGCAACCGCAGCATTTTTTTGGAATGCTATAAACAACAAAGCGGCGGTTTTTGATGAAATATTTCGCGGAAATACAGAACTTCAATAAACCAAAGCCAAAGTCAAAACACGGGAGGATCAGCCATGAACAGCAGCACAAGCAAAAACGCAAACCACAGCATCAAGTGCTCGGTAGACGAATGTCAGCATCATTGTCAGACGGAGAACTACTGCTCGCTGGGCTGCGTAACGATAGGAACGCACGAGCCCGACCCCACGATCTGCCAATGCGTAGACTGCGAGAGCTTTCAGCGCAAGAGCGGTGAAAACAGCAGCTTTTAAGCACGCGATCCCGGGACGTTGATACTGATTCCTGATCAAAGACTTAAAGGTTTTAATCAGGAAGCAGTATAAAATACTGCTGTTTCGCCGCGTGACGAACCGCACCGCGAGACAGCAGTACATTAAAAACAGCGGCGGGCAGCTTAGCCGTCCGCTTTTGAAACGTAGTACACCCGAAAGAACGGACACCATTCGTCGGTCTGCACGACCGTAAGAGTTTCCCCGTGCCTGCCCTCATAGCAGAACATATTTCCCATTCTGTCAGTTTTCTTACAGCCACGCATTATGGTCAGCCCAAAAAGCCAATAGCTTCTCGACAAAACTATATCACTTTTTTCCGTTTCGCCGATCTTTACATAGTCCTTCCAAAACACATTCACAGCCCGTACATCTTCAAAGGTCGCCGTACCCGTTTCGTATTCGTCGAGATAGCCGTTGATCGTATCTTTATTTGACGTTACCCACGCAAACAGCCCGATCTCTGCTAAAAGAACTGCTGTCAAGCAGACAGCGACCGCCGCTGCGGCTTTTTTCCATATTTTCTTCGACATATCGATCCTCCTGTTTTATCTTTTGTTTCAACAAATACTATCGAAAGGATATACGGTATTGTTGCGGTTAAGAAAGCTGCTCGGTTTGGCGGTCTGATCTACTGATACAGGATAAATGAATAATGAATAGTGAATAGTGAAGAATGAATAATACAAAGCAAAGACCTGACACTTGCGTGTCAGGTCTTTGCTTTGTATAAAGATTACGATTTTAGCATAACAGGAACAATCGTTAAAAACAATAGCGCCTAATTAATAAAGAACAAAAATGTATAAATATCTACACAACTTGATTTGCTATTGCAACAGCAATTTCATACGCAAGATTGACCGGAACAGCATTACCTATCATTTTGTAGGCATTATCCACTTCTTCATATATGAATTGAAAGTCATCCGGGAAACCTTGAACTCTTGCAATTTCTCTAATGGTCATACGACGGTATAAATGCTCTTTGCCGGGAACAAACTGCCGTTTGTTTTGTTCAATAAATTGCATTTTGGGTGCTTGTGGGTGCAATTGGCATTGTCTTCCTGATGCCTGAACAGTAAATGCCTGCTCGTCCCACCCTTTAACTCGATTTCTGCTCATAAAGATCGATGAAAAAGCACCGGTAAAATACTCATTATTATTTATTGCTTGAGGATTGTGACGGTTATGTGGTGCTGCCGGAACAGCCGTTTCCTGTAAGTCCCATAAAATATCACGCAGGGTTATTTTTTTTTGGTCGTCCTCCGTGCTTCCTTTTGGAAACGAAAACCTTTTATTGAGGTCTTTTCGAAAACCAATAAAAAAAACTCGTTTTCTTTCTTCGGCAACACCGTAATCCTTTGCGTTGACCAAAGTTACAGTAACATCGTAACCGCATTCCTCAAACATATAGATTATGTTTTTAACCGCGTCTCTATGACGAGAAGCGAGCATTCCGGAAACATTCTCGGCGAGAAAGAATTTCGGCTGAACCTTTTTCAATATGCGAATGTAGTCATAAAACAACTTGCCTCGCTCGTCGTTTATACCTCTCAAACTGCCGGCCTCACTCCACGATTGACAGGGAGGTCCGCCGATGATCCCGTCAACATCAGTCGGAAAATCGTCTTCTTTGATGTTGCGAATATCTCCCTCTATCAGTTTTGTTTTTGGATGGTTGACTTTGAAAGTTTCCCATATTTTAGGGTCAAACTCGTTAGCAATGGGAATATCAAATCCCGCTTTCTCAAAGCCCAGATCAAGACCACCGCAACCTGAAAACAGACTAATTACTTTCATATTACACACCTCAATCACGAGAGAATGTTATCAGTTTAGCTTTGTTAAGATTGGCAGGATTGTCCGGATCTTTTATTTTAACATCTTGAATATGAAATCCCACTTTTTCTGATCCCGGTTCTGTGAACTTCGTAATCAATTCCGTATTGTCAAATGTCTTCCATTTGCTCTCATTGATGATACACATAAAGTTAAAGGACTTCTCAAGATCCCGCTGATAAACATAATCAAAAACTTTCCAAGGATTTTCAATGCCCCACATACCACGAACTCGCATATATGTTATACCGAGAGGGTCAACTTTGTTTATATGTCCCAATTCTTTTGACTCAGCAAATTCTACACCATGGATTGATTCAACTCCGCTTTTAATGCTTTCTTTAATACGTCTGTAGCATTCCTCACTTGCACAATAATCAAGACCATACACCATTGTTAAATGCATTAATTTTTTCTTTTTCACAACTCCCACTACATATATCATATCTTTTTCAGTCCATTTTCCACCTTCAGCAGAACGGCAAGCTTTTGAGATCATAGGATTATCGCTTTTTATTTTTTGTTTGGGATAACTTGAATTGAGTGCAAGAGGAGATCCGTTGCTTTCTATCTTCTTCGTTTCAACAGCTTCTCCACCACGGAGCATAGCGTCCGGAGGATTGTTATTGTTCCCCAAATAGGAAAACACTTTATTGAGTTCTTCCAATCGTTTGTCTTCCGGCATTTGAAAAGTGTTTGCGAATAAGTCCTTAACATACTCCTCGAGCGCATCTCCGGCAGCATTCGCTCTGTTTTTGTTGGAATAGTAAGAAACAACATCGGTAATCGGATTATTCACAAGATTGTATATGGCGTCGATTATATTCTTAGGTTTAGTCTTCTGATTCTTATCCTGGTTCATAGTTGTAAACTCCTATATAATAATCATCATTTACAATTATAACATTCATTTCGTCTTTTTTCAATAATATTTCAAAAAAACAGGACTACTATCTTTGTTAAAATAGCAGTCCTGCTTTGGTGGGAGAGGGTGGATTCGAACCACCGAAGTCAGTGACAACAGATTTACAGTCTGCCCCATTTGGCCGCTCTGGAACTCTCCC
>OMPZ01000167.1 GCA_900313125.1 uncultured Eubacteriales bacterium
ATGTTGAGACACCGGAAACTCCTGCAGAGCCTGAGACAACAGACACACCCGACACACCGGATACTCCGGACACTCCGGATTACGCTCTCGGCGATATCGACGGCGACGGTTTCATCACATCTAACGACGCGCTTCTCGTCCTCAGATATTCTGTAAAGCTTATCGACTTCACAGATGCTCAGAAGGCAAGAGCTGACGTTGACGGCGACGGCGTTATCGGTGCGGCAGACGCTCTTAAGATCCTTAGAGTTTCTGCAAAGATGGAAACATTTGCAAAATAATGTAGTTGCTTAAAAGCAGCGTTAATGTTGAGTTATAATTAGCATGCGGATAGCTTAACTACAAAACAGCGGACATTCTTCGGAGTGCCCGCTTTTTGTATTTGCATTTCTTATCGGTGTATAGTATAATAGTGGTAATACTTTACTGCAGCTAAAAAAGAATCTTATTTTTTGTGAACCGAAGGGGTGCAGGGGGCGACCGGAAAGCCCCCTGCAAAAGGCTTTAAAGAAACTGACTAACGATAACCTTAAGCTGTTAAAAGTGGATGGTAATAATGAAAGCGCAGGTATACCGATATGAAATATTGCTCAAACTGCAAAAAGGTTTTCTTTTCCGAAAGCGATAAATGCGAGTGCGGTAAGAAATTTGCGAGGAAGCTCGACCTCGATTCGCCCGTGGAGGTCTTTCGCTCGTCGAATGACAGCACGAAGGCGGCAGAACGCTGCCTTGTTGATGCTCAGATCCCGTATTCCGTCAGCGACGGTTCGGGTTATTCTCCGTCTGTGGGTAAGCTCGAGGGCGAGGTCGCGCTGCTTATCCCGCTGGCGTTTTTGAAGAAGGCTGTCAATGTGCTGTCACAAGGCGGCGTCATGGACAAGCCCGAATGGTACGACAGGCTCGAGCTGCCCGACGACCCCGAGTGGAAGGAAATGGCGAGGGGCAAACAGACGGCTGTTAGAGTGGCGTCGTTTATCACGTTTTTGTTTCTTATATATCTCTGCGTGTCGGGCGTTGACCTTCTCGCGGAGAAGATATTCGGCTTGATAAAGTAGGGGGTCGGCAAATGTACAACGGAAAATTTGTTTCCGCCGTTATCTGCGCGGCGGGCGCGTCGTCAAGAATGAAAACAGGCACAAGCAAGCAGCTTATCTCGCTCGGAGATATGACTGTGCTTGAGCGCACGGTGCTTGCCTTTGAAAACGACTGCGTTACCGATGAGATAATTATTGTGTGCCCCGAGTCGCTGACGGAGGATTTTGCGGCGCTGTTCAAGGGAGAGAGAAAAAAGCCTCTGCGCTTTGCAAGGGGCGGCTTGGAGCGTCAGATCTCCGTCAGAAACGGAGTAGAGGCGACCTCGGAAAAAGCCGAGATCATCGCCGTTCACGACGGCGCGCGCCCGTTTGTAACATCTGAGCTTATAAAAAATGTTATCGCAGACGGAGAAAAATACGGCTGTTCAACGCTCGCCGTTTCGGTCAAGGACACGATAAAGCGCGTTCGCGACGGCGTTGTTGTCGATACGCCGCCGCGTGAGGAGCTGTACAGTATCCAGACTCCGCAGGTGTTTGACAAAAGGCTTTACCTTGACGCTTACGACAAGGCGCGCAGAGACGACGTCATCTGCACGGATGACTGTCGGCTGATAGAGCTTTACGGCGGTAAGGTCCACATAACGGTCGGCAGCTATAACAATATAAAGATCACCACGCCCGAGGATATCGCCGTGGCGAAAGGAATTTTAGAGAATAACTGAAGGAGATGATAATATGTTCCGCGTAGGTCACGGATATGATGTTCATAAGCTCGGCGAGGATAGAAAGCTGATAGTCGGCGGCGTTGACATACCATTTGAGCGCGGACTTGTCGGGCACTCCGACGCTGATGTGCTCGTTCACGCGATAATGGACGCACTTCTCGGCGCGGCTGCGCTCGGCGATATCGGCGGAATGTTCCCCGACAACGACCCGAAGTACGAGGGGGCAGACAGCATAGGTCTGCTGCGCGAGGTCTGCGCCGCTGTAGCGGGCAAGGGATACCGTATATCGAATATCGACGCGACGGTAATAGCGCAGAGACCGAAGCTCAAGCCGTATATCCCGGAAATGCGAAGGATAGTCTCGGCAGCGTGCTCGCTTGACATAGACTGCGTAAACATAAAGGCAACGACGGAAGAACGGCTCGGCTTTACGGGAAGGGAAGAGGGCATAGCGGCTCATGCCGTTTGCCTGATAGAGAAGAAATAGCAGGAACTATCATGGATCGGAAGTATGGCGGTGCTGCCTAAGATAAAATCCCGACGCAGATCGCTGTTTCCATTGACAAATCAAAGAATATCTGTTAATATTATAGTGTTGGGAAAGTGTACCTTTCCGCAAAAGAAATATTGATGTGTTTTTATTTAAAAAATTATTGTAAATTCCAATAAGGGGGACTTTTTATGTCACAGAAGGCTATAGCGGTACTTACCAGCGGCGGCGACGCACCGGGTATGAACGCGGCAGTCAGAGCCGTTGTCAGAACAGGTATTGCTAAAGGTATGAAGGTTTTCGGTATCAGCAGAGGCTACAACGGTCTTTTGACGGGCGACGTCAAGGAGCTCAATCTCCGCTCCGTGTCGGATATTATCCACAGAGGCGGTACCGTTCTTTACACAGCAAGAAGTGAAGAGTACAACACACCGGCAGGCGTTAAGAAGGCTGCTGATTTCTGCCGTCAGCTCGGCGTTACGGGCGTAGTTGTTATCGGCGGCGACGGCTCGTTCAGAGGTGCGCGCGACCTTACAAACGAGGGCATTCCCTGCGTAGGTATCCCGGGCACTATCGACAACGACGTTGCCTGCTCCGAATATACGATCGGCTTTGACACGGCGATGAACACCGCTATGGAGATGGTCGATAAGATCAGAGATACGGCGCAGAGCCATGACCGCTGCTCCGTAGTCGAGGTAATGGGCAGACGCTGCGGCGACAGCGCGCTCCAGACGGGCGTTGCTGTAGGCGCAACGGCTA